>JAKAMV010000717.1 GCA_021812735.1 Chloroflexota bacterium
AAGCGCCTCCGCCGCGACCTCGGCCGGCGCCGGCTCCTCGGCGGGTGCAGCCCCCTCGGCCGGCGATGGATTCTCGACATCGGCCTGCCCCTCGGCCACGACATCGTCCGGTGCCAGCTCGAGCGGGGGCATCGCCGGGAGGCCGACAGCGTGATCGGCCTCGTAGGCGGCGATCGCCTCGTCGAGGCTCTGGCCGAGCTCGAGGCCGACGATGTCCGGCCGCTCCACAGCGAGAGCGGGCGGCTCCGGGACGGCCGCCTCGCCAGCCGGCTCGCTTGCCGCACGCGGGATGGCCAGCAGGTCCGCTTCCGGCCAGGCCAGCGCCTCGCGCCCGGCCTCTGCCGTCGGCGTTTCCGAGGGCGTTGCCCCGAGAGCGGCCAGGCGGTGGGCCGTGGCCGTCAACTCAGGCGGAGCGAGATCCTCCGTGGGCTCCGACCCGGGCAGCGGGGCGCAGGACAGGCACCGGCCGGCCGCCTCGTTCCAGCAGTTGCCGCACGTGTACTGGCGACAGTCGATGCAGAAGTTGAAGGCGTGGTGGAAGGCGTCCAGCTGGAGGACGGTGGCGCTGAGCTCCTCCTCGCCGCGGGCGTCGGCCATCGCCTCCGCGAGCGAGTCCTGGGACAGGATGTAGTTGCGGAGGCCCTTGGTGAGGGTCCTCGCCCGTCGGAGCCGCGACGTCCGCGGGCGCGCGGTCTCGAAGGTGTATCGAGTGCCGCACCGCTCGCAGAACGATTCGGTGAGGGTCTCCGTCATGTGCCCCCGAGTTCCCGACCTGCTACGCGCTCGGCCGGCTGGCCGGGCAGGGCCAAAGTATAGCCAGCGGGCGCCGACGGGCCTTCCTCCGAGGTACCGGTGCGGCGCGACGATGGTTCCGCCGGCGCCGGGGCGAGCGGGCGCGAGCGGGGCGTTGACGCCCGCTCTGGTAGGGTTGCCCGTGCCATGGCCGCCGTCGCTGACCTCGAACGCCTCCTCGAGCGCGTGTTCGAGCGCACCTCTGCCCGCGTGTTCCGATCGCGCGTCCAGCCGCTCCAGGTGGAGCGGCACATCGAGCGCGCCATGGAGGCCTCCCGGACCGGGCGTGGCGCGGCCACCGCGGTCCCGGACCGGTACCGCGTCCGTCTGCACCCGGCAGACCTTGACGACCTGGTCGCTCGCGGCGGCAGCCTGGACTCGCTGTCCGCCGACATGGCCGGCCGGGTGCTGGCCTTCGCCCGCCAGCACGGGTATCACCTCTCCGCGCGCCCGAGCGTGTCCCTGGCCGCGGACCCGATCGTCGAGCGTCGAACCGTCGAGGTGGACGCCAGCGTCGGCCGCTCCGCCGGTCCCGATCCGTGGCACGAGGTCCTCGACGCGGCCGCCGGGTCGTCGCCGGCAGCGCCCCGCGCGGCATCACCGCAGGCCGGGCCCTCGGCGGGGCTCCCCGGTGGGTGGGTGGCGACCGGCACCGTGCTGCCGGCCCCCGCGACGGAGTCCCGCGACGATGACGCCGACCTGGCGGCGCTAGTCGGCCCGGTGTCGGCTCGGGGCGTGAGGGGCGCCCAGCCCCGGTCCGGCGCCACGCTCCGGCCGGCGGCGGGGAACGGGCCGGCCCCCCGGCCCGGCGAGGCGCCGCGCGCGGCCCGGCCGGGGGCCTCGCCATCCGTCCTGGCGCTGCTGCGGGTGACCGAGCCGGACGGGCTCGAGCGCGAGGTCCGCGTCGATGGGCCGGCCCTGACGCTCGGACGCGCCCCGGACAACGGCCTTGTCGTGAGGGACGCCCGCGTCTCGCGCCACCATGGCCGCTTCCAGGAGCGCCGAGGCACGCTCGTCTACACCGACCTGGGCAGCACCAACGGGACGCGCGTCAACGGCGTGCGCGTGGACGAGATCGTGCTCGGCGCCGGCGACCGGCTGCAGCTGGGCGATGTGGTCGTGATCGTCGAGCAGCTGCCGCGCTGACCGTGGACGGCTTCGTCCTGGCGCTCTGGGTGCTCCGGCTCGGCTTTCTCGCCCTGCTCTACGCGTTCCTGGCCGTGGTGGCGCGGGTGCTGGTGCGGGACCTGCGGGCCGCGGCTCGGGGCCCGGCGGAGCTGGGAAGGCTGGTGGTCCTCGAGTCGCCCCATGGCGAGCCGGAGGTCGGCGTCGCCATCCCGCTCTCCGCGGTGACCACGCTGGGCCGCGACCTCGCGAACTCGGTCGTCGTGGACGATCCCTTCGCTTCCGCGGAGCATGCGGTCCTGACCTACCGCGGTCGCACCTGGTACGTCGAGGACCGGGAGAGCACCAACGGGACGCTCGTGAACGGCGTGGCGGTCGGCGCGCCCGCCCCGATGGGCTTCGGCGACGAGCTGAAGGTGGGCGGCGTGCGGTTCCGCCTCGAGCGGGGACGCCCGTGACGCCGCTGGCCCGGCCCCGTGCCGCCCTCCCGGCCCTGGCGCGGCTCCACCCCCGCCCACGGAATGTCGAACTCGCCCTGCTGCTGCTGGCCGCGGCCGCGCTGACGGTGGGCGGTGCCTCGCTGGGTGCCACGGAGCGCTGGCTGGGCGCGCAGGCGGCTGGAGAGGTGCCGGCCTCCTACGGCTTCGCGCCGCCCGACCCGCGTGGCCTCGCGGTCTACTTGGCGGCGCTCCTGGCGGTCCACGTGGCGTTCGTGCTGGCCGGTCGCCGCACGGACCAGATCCTGCTGCCGACGGTCGGGATGCTCGGCGGCATCGGGCTGCTGCTGATGCAGCGGCTCCCGCAGGGCCTCGTCACGCAGTCGCTGGGCGCCGCGGTGCTCGGGCTCGGCCAGCTCCAGCTGCTGTGGCTGGCCATCTCGCTCGCGGTCATCGCCATCCTCGCCCTGGGGGTGCGCTCGGACCGCTGGCTGCGCGCCTACAAGTACACCTGGGCCGCGGCCGGCATCACGCTCCTGGCGATGACGTTCGTGCTCGGCTCCGACGTCAACGGGGCCCGTCTGACGCTGTCGATCGGCCCGCTGAGCGGGCAGCCGTCGGAGCTGCTCAAGGTGATCCTCGTCGTGTTCCTCGCGGCGTACCTGTCGGAGAACCGCGCGCTGCTGGCCGTGGAGACCACGCGGCTCGGGCCCCTGCGCCTGCCGCCCGTCCCGTACCTGGCGCCGATGGTGGCGATGTGGGCCATCGCGCTCGGCGTCGTGGTGGTGCAGCGCGACCTGGGCGCGGCGCTGCTGTTCTTCGCGGTCTTCCTCGCGCTGCTGTTCGTCGCCACGGGCCGGGTGTCGTACGTGGCCGGCGGGCTGGCGCTGTTCCTGGCCGGCTCGGCGGTGCTCTACCACCTGTTCCCCTACGTGCAGGCGCGGGTGGACAACTGGCTGGACCCGTTCCGCGACCCGCTGGGCCAGGGGTTCCAGACCGTGCAGGCCCTCTACGCCTTCGCTCGCGGCGGGCTGGTCGGCGTGGGGCTGGGCGCGGGCCTGCCGACGATCTCGGGCAACCTGCCGATCCCCGCGGTCCACACGGACTACCCGCTGGCCGCCCTGGGCGAGGAGCTGGGGCTGATGGGCCTGCTCGCCATCCTGGGGCTGTACCTGGTGGTCGTGGAGCGCGGGCTGCGGATCGCCGCGGCGGCCCGGGACGAGTTCCGGGCGCTGCTCGCGGCTGGCCTCAGCCTGGTCATCGGGATCCAGGCCCTCATCATCGCGGCCGGGAACCTCAAGCTGATCCCGCTGACCGGGATCACACTGCCGCTCATCTCGTACGGTGGCTCGTCGCTGCTGGCGAATGCGATCGCGGTGGGATTGCTGCTGGCGCTGTCCGACGAGGGCGAGTCGCCGGCTGCGCCGGGCGCGACCGGGAGACGGTCATGCACGCCTCGGCGCGGCCGGCGCGGCCTCCCCCCGAGGCAGACGACGTGAGGGCGCCGCGGTGGCGTCCGCTCGGGCGAGCGTCTCGCGACGGCCGGGGGATGCCGGACGCGTCCCCGGGCCGCGCCCCGCGCACGGCCGGGACGCCCGGGGACGCCGGCCCGCCCCGCGAGGCCATGCCCGTCGGCGCCAGCGTGGTCAGGACCGGGATGGCGCTGGCGCTCGCGTTCGCGGTGGTCGCGCTGGGCGCCGGATACTGGCAGGTGGTGGACGCCGGGCGTCTCTCGACCCGTCCCGACAACCCGTCGGTGATCGCCGCGGCTCGACGCACGCTCCGCGGCCCCATCGTGGACCGCACGGGCTCGTGGCTCGCCCGGAGCGTCCGGGACCAGAACGGCGAGGCGCTGCGCCAGTACCGCGATCCGTCGGTCAGCGACGTCGTCGGGTACGCGTCGCGCCAGTTCGGCACGGCCGGCCTTGAGCGCGCGTACAACGCCCAGCTGCTGGGCCTCACGGCCGGCGACCCGCTCGCCGGGCTGGCCGGCAAGCTGTTCCCGGCGTCGAGCTCGGTCCTCGGCCTGCAGCTGTCGCTCGACCTGCGGCTCCAGAAGGCGGCCGTGGCCGGGCTGGGGTCCGACAAGGGGGCCGTCGTCATGCTCGACCCCACCACGGGGGAGATCCTCGCCATGGCATCCACGCCCGTGTTCAACGCCTCGGCGGTGGCGGACCCGGCGACGGCTGCCGCCACGATGGCCGCCCTGCAGGCCGACCCCCGCCTGCCGCTCCTGCCGCGCGCCACCCTCGGCCAGTACGTCCCGGGCTCCGTGCTCAAGATCGTCACGGCGCTCGCCGGGCTCGACAGCGGGGCCATCACGCCCGCGACCACCTACCCGCAGCAGCCTGGGGCCGAGAAGTCCGGGCTGCTGGTGGACGGCTTCAGGATCATCGACGGCCACCACCCGCAGACCGACGGCACCGCGCTCGACCTCAACGGGGCCACCGAGGTGAGCTGCAACATCTGGTACGCCCTCACGGGCCTCGCGATCGGCGGCGCCCGGCTCGTTGCCGAGGCGTCGAAGCTCGGGTTCGGCGGGCCGATCCCGTTCGACCTGCCCACGGCCGCCAGCCGCCTGACGAACGGCACCGGCAGCGCGCCCGGGGGATTCGCCGACGACGCCGAGCTCGCCTCGGCCGCGTTCGGCCAGGGCGAGGCCGTGGTGACGCCGCTGCAGATGGCGCTGGTGGCGTCCGCCGTGGCCGACGACGGGACGCTCATGACGCCGCACCTCGTGACGGCGCTCACCGGCTCCGCGCCCGGCGCCCGCGCCATCGCCCCGCAGGTGTGGCGGCAGGTGACCTCGGCGGCCGACGCGCAGGCCGTCAAGGCGGCCATGGAGCAGGCCGTGGAGGGCAGCCTCGGCCGGCTGTTCACCACGGGCGCCGCGGTGCCCGGCGTCCCGACCGCCGGCAAGTCCGGCACGGCCCAGCTTGGCGGCACCGGCGAGCCCAACTCGTTGTTCATCGGATTC
>JAKAMV010000718.1 GCA_021812735.1 Chloroflexota bacterium
ACTCCTTTCGGGCGTCGAAGCTTAAGGCCGCAATCCCAAGGGCCTGAATGCGGCGAAGGCCCGCCTCCGCACCAGCCCTCGGATCCGCGAACCGGCGCATCGGCGTTGGGCGCATCGCCGTTCCTCGGCGCCCGCCGCGCCCGATAGACTCAGGCTCCGATGAGCACCCCGAACCACGATCCGATCGACCGCGCCCGACCCATCCCCCCGGCCGACCAGCCCGCGCGCCTCGCCGCCCTGGTCGCCGCCGTCCGCGCCCGGACCGACCTCGTCCCGCGCGTCGGCATGATCCTCGGGTCCGGGCTCGGCGACCTGGCCGACGCCCTGGAGGAGCCGGTCGCGATCCCGTTCGAGGAGCTGCCCGGCTGGCCCGCGGCCACGGCGCCCGGGCACGCGGGCCGGCTCATCCTGGGCACGATCGACGGCGTGCCGGTCGCGGTGCTCCAGGGCCGGTTCCACCTCTACGAGGGCAACGCGCCGGGCCTTGTCGTCCAGCCCGTGCTGCTGTTCCACCAACTGGGCGCCAAGATCGTGATCCTGACCAACGCCGCGGGTGGCGCCAACCCGCTGTTCGGCCCGGGGACGCTCATGGCCGTCACGGACCACATCAACCTCACCGGTCGCTCGTCGCTCATGGGCGCCAACGCCGACGAGCTGGGCGAGCGGTTCCCGGACCTGACCGACGCCTGGTCGCCGCGCCTGCGGGAGCGCCTCCATGTCGCGGCGATCGAGGAGGGCGTGGCCCTCGAGGACGGCGTCTACGCGGGCTTCATCGGCCCCAACTACGAGACCCCGGCCGAGGTCCGCATGGCCCGCATCCTGGGGGCCGACGCGGTGGGCATGTCAACCGTCCTCGAGGCGGTCGCCGCCCGATGGGTCGGCCTCGAGGTGTGCGGCGTGTCGCTGGTGACCAACGCCGGGGCGGGCTACACCGGGGTTGCGCTCACGCACGAGGACGTCCTCGCCGCTGGCCTCGAAGCCGGCCCCCGGCTCGCGAGGGTCCTGCGCAGGTTCATCGCCGAGCTCTGACGTCTCGCTTTCCGCGTCGACCCCGCACGCGCCCGGCTTCGTTCCGCGGAGGTTCGGCTACGCGGTGGGCAGGTCGCGCCCGGCGGCCTTCGCCGCGGCCCGCTTCTCGGCCCAGGCGCCCAGCACCGCATCCTTGTGCGGCCGGATGGGGCAGTGCCCGTCCCGGTTGTTGAACTCGTCGCAGTAGCCCAGCGGGACGCACTTGGGCGCGAGGAACGAGCCCAGGAACGGCGACACCGTGAACACCTCGTGGCGGATCAGTTGGAACAGCCGGCGGATCTCCCACTGGGCCATGGTGCACAAGCGCAGGCCGCTCATGTGGATCAGCGCCCGCAGGTTCGTGGTCATCACCAGATTCGTCCGGGTGGCGTTGGGGAACACGAACCGCGCGTCCTCGCCGGGCACGCCGGCATCGACCAGCTCGCCGTAGAGCTCGAGCGCGCCGTCCACCTGCTCCTCGAAGCGCTCGCGCAGCTCGGGGTCGCCCTCCGCGATCGTCGCCGGGAGCATCGTGGCCGCGCCCTTGAACTTGACGTACCGCTGGCTCTGCTGGTCGAAGGCGACGCCGGCGCGGTGCCGGACGAGCTGGTGCGACAGGGTCCGCGACACGCCGCTGATCGCGAACGTGAACACGATGTGCTCGATGGTGGAGCCGTGGCCGGACTCGATCACGTTGGTCATCAGCCGCTGCATGGCGGCCGGGTTGACCTCGCCCTCGACCGCCCGCCGGAAGATCTCCTGCGGCTCGAGCTCGGAGTAGCACGTCCGGCACGCCGTGTAGACGAGCGGCACGTAGTACTTCTCGACGATCTCGCGGTTGGGGAACAGCAGCGTCGCGGACATGCCCAGGTCGTGCCGCCCGGGGTTGCGCGGGATCGCGGTCTTGGCGCGAGCGGGCTCGAGGACGTCTGCCATGCCCGAAGTCTAGCCGTCGGCCGCGGCTGGGGCGAGGGGCGCGCTTTCGCGGCCGTGGTGCACCGCCCAACGTTGGGGCCAGATGCCGCGCGACCTCGCCCGTCAGGCGAGTCGGCGGGGGATACGCTCCGACCAGCTTCGCGCGAAGAAGGGCACGCCGTCGAGCCGCACGTCGAGGTCCACCCTGACGTCGAACGCGGCCTCGTCCGAGACGATCCAGCCGTTGGCCCGGATGTCGGCGTCGAAGTCCGGGCCGGTCCAGGCGTAGACCACCTCGGCGTCGAGTTGGGCGCGGGCAGGGTCGGGATCCGAGGCCAGCAAAACCAGCCGCTCCGAGCTGTACACCCGCGAGCCGTCCTCGAGCAGGCTGGCGCCGCCCTCCGCGATGGTGACCCGGACCTCGCCGCGGAGCACGTCCTCGGCGATCTCCCACACCGACGGCCCCTCCTCGCCGCCCCCGACCTCGCGGAGCCCGGCCGGCGAGGTGTCGAAGGAGGGGGGCTCGAGCGTCGGGGCGGCATCGGGCAGGACGGGCAGGACGAGCCGAGACGGCATGGCCGAGCCGCGATGGACGCGGAGCTCGCCCGCGAGCGGCGACGGCCAGATGATCGGCCAGAGCGCCGTGTGGACCGTCAGCCGAATCCGGTGGCCGGGGGAGAAGCGGTAGCCGATGGCGCGCAGCGGGACCGCGACAGCCTCGACCTGACCGGGCACGAGCGGCTCGGGGTCGGTGTCGGAGCGGCGGTGCGTGAGGTTGAGGACGCCCTGCGCCACGAGCGCCGAGGTCCCATCGGGAGCCACCTCGGACAGGCGGACCGCGCAGGTCGCCACGGGCACCGTGGCTGAGAGGTGGAGATGGGCCAGCGGGGCGCCGATGACCGAGACGGGGCGCTCCAGTGGCGCCGACGTGTATGTCAGGCCGCGAGCCTCGTCGGGGCGGAGGTCCCGCGCGAGGCCATTGGGCGGGCTGCCAGCGCCCCACGAGAGCGGTCCGGCGGTGCCCACGGTGGCCCGGTGCGGGAGCGCGTCGGCTTCGGCGCCGGTCGCTTCGGCTTCGTCGGCCTCGTCGGCTTCGTCGGCCTCGTCGGCTTCGGCTCCGTCGGCTTCGACCAGCGTCCCCGCCCCCAGCCGAAGCGACCACGCCTCGACTCCCGGCACCGGCACGGCCGCAGCGGCCCGCCACCGACCAGGCCAGGCGACGGGGAACGCCTCCGGCGTCGCCCACGCATGCTCGAACCAGGTCAGGGCCGGGTCGTCGTCCCAGCCGGTCGCCTCCGCTCGGAGGTGCGTCCCGAAGAACCGCACGGCCTCATGGAGCCAGTTGATGTTCGGCCCCGGGAAGGCGTCGTCGGGGAACGAGTGGCCCCAGTTGCCCACCAGGGTCCGCATCCGCGCGCTCGAGCACCGCTCCTGCATGCGGAAGGCCGGGTCCACGTAGGAATCGCACCAGCCGGCGATGGCGAACACGGCGCAGTCGATGGCGTCGTAGTCGGGCGCAAGGGAGCCGCGTCGCCAGTACGGCCCATCGGTCTGCTCGCGGAGCCACGCCATCAGCCATGGCGGCGTCTGCTCGAGCCGCGCCAGCCACTGCTCGCGCCACGGCTCGTGAGACCAGCCCGGCCCCCGGACCGCGGGCAGCGGCGGCATCGCGTTCATGCCCAGCTGGCTCACGGCGTACTGGCTCTTCTCGCTGGCCGTGATGCAGCCACCGCGGAAGTGCACGTCATCGAGGTAGCGGTCGTCGGTGGCGTACATCGGCAGGATCGCGCGCAGGTGCGGCGGCCGAAGCTTGGCGACCTGGATGGCCGTGAAGCCGCCCCAGCTGATGCCCCACATGCCGATGCTGCCGTTGCACCACGGCTGCGCCGCAAGCCACTCGACCGCGTCGTAGCCGTCCTGCGTCTGCTCGTCTTCGTACTCGTCTCGGGCGATCCCCGGCGAGCCGCCGGTGCCGCGCACGTCCAGCCGGCAGAACGCGAATCCCCTCGCCGCGAACCACTCGCCGCGGCCTGTGTCGCCATTGCGCCGCCAGCTGTCCTTGCCGTACGGGATCATCTCGAGGATGGCGGGGAAGGTCTCGTGCGGCGCCCCCGGACCGGGACGCGGCAGCCAGAGGTTGGCGGCCATCTCCAGGCCGTCGCGGACCGGGATCCGGACGTCCCAGCGAACCTCGTGGTCGTGCGTGGCAGGGTCCGCGGGCGTGGTCTCCGGGTCTGACGTCACGGCCCGAGTCTATCGGCGCCGGAGTGGGTCCGGCGCGGCACGTGACTCAACGATGGGTCGAATGGCGATCCCGCGAGCGTGGCCGAGCCACGAAACCCGGGCCTCGCGCCTGGTCCACGCACGGGGAGCCCGCTGGCGACTCCACCGTGAGTTGCGCGGGCGCCGGACAGCGTCCACCGTGACTTGCGCGACCGCGGCCGTGGCGGCCTGCGCGTGGGCGCCGAACCGGTGGTCAGTGCGAGGGGCCGAGCGCCTCGATCAGCCTGACGTCGGCCATCAGGTCGGCCGCGAGCCGCTCCAGGCGCTGCCGGACGGCGACGACGTCCACGTCCTCGGGGACGCTGGCGCGAATGTGCGCCTCGAACATCGCGGTACCCGACATCGCCGCCGTGCGCCGGTCGGTCGAGAGCTCCTCGACGTTGATCCCCTGTGCCGCAAGGACGTTGGCGATCTCTCGGACCAGGCCCAGCCGGTCCTGCCCGACCAGCTCGATCTCAATGGGCCGCAGCCGGCGCGGGGCGATGGGCTCGCTCCGCTCGACCACCAGATGCAGGCCGCTCGACTCGAGGCCCTTGAGCGCCGACTCGAGGGACGCGACGCGATCCTCGGCGACCTCGATGCACAGCACGCCCGCGAACTTCCCGGCGAGCTGCGCCATGCGGCTCTCCAGCCAGTTGCCGCCGTGGGTGGAGACCACATCCGACACGGCGTCCACGATGCCAGGGTGGTCGGGGCCGATGAGCGTGAGAACGAGGTTGGCCATGGCCGCATCGTAGCGCCTGCCGGTCCGCGATTGGCGCCCCGGCGCTCACCTCGCGACGGTGCGGCTCCGGAGCGTGGCGTGCGCACTCGTTCCCCAGTTGGCATTCTCACGTGCCGGATCCATCGGCCGGCCCTGCCGGCGCTGGGTCGGCTGTCCGTTCCCGACAGCGCCTGGGCGAAGAAGGCGGCCAGGCGTGCCTCGTCACCCGCCGGGTCCTTGGGGACACCCGCCTTCCCGTCGCCTGACAGCCGCTTGCCAACCCCGGCCCCGACGGTTACAACAGCCGGGTGAGCACCACCCGCCGGGCCGACGAAGCCGACCCGCCCCCGCCGGTCTCGGTCGGTCCGTGGCACCGCCGGACGCGGCGCACGGCGTACGAGAACGCCTGGC
>JAKAMV010000039.1 GCA_021812735.1 Chloroflexota bacterium
CCAGGACCGACCTGGGGTCGAGGCCCTCGTCGAGCGCGGCCCGCGTGAGCTCGGCCGCGGCGGCGCGGTCGCCCGCCTCCACGGCGGCGGTCAGGGCGGCGAGGTCGGCGGCCATGTCAGGATGCTCCTTCCGCCTTCCACTCGGCGGCTGCGCGCTCGCGCTCGTCGGCGATCGCGACGGCCATGCCGCCGGCGGCCGAGCGCTTCACGGCGTCCAGCACGAGCGCGTTGGCAACGCCGTCGGCGAAACTCGACGCGATCCTGCTGGGGGTGTTGGACGCGACGGCGGTGACGAAGTCGGCCGCCTGGAAGATGAACGCGTCGCCCAGGCCGAACCCGACGCCGGCGACCGGCATCACGAGGCCCTCGGCGAGGTAGGGGTGCTGGTCGCCGAGCAGGACGCGGGTCCAGCCCTCCGTGTAGTGGTCCGCCGAGCCGTCGGCCCAGCCGAACTCCGAGAGTCGCTCCCAGTCGAACGAGGCTGACGCCTCGGAGCCCACGAGGACGAAGCCCGAGGCGTTCTTGAACCCCGTCGCCACGCGCGAGGTCGTGAACACCCCCACACAGCCGTTCTCGAACTCGGCGAGGAACATCGCCTCGTCGTCGGTGGTGACCTGGCGCGCCTCGTCCGACAGCGCGGTCTTCTCGTGGCCCTTCGTGGCCCCGAGCGCCAGGCGCCGCTCCAGGATGCGGACCGAGAGCGCCGCGCCGCGGACCGCCCTGACGTCGCCCAGCATGAAGCGCGCCGCCTCGAGGTTGTGCGCGCCGAGGTCCACGAGCGAGCCGCCGCCCGCGAGCGCCATGTCGTGGCGCCAGGCGAACGGGGCGTCGGGGTCGCGGCCGTGGTCGGCCAGGTATCGGCTCATGAGCTGGCGCGGGGCGCCGAGGCGGCCCTCGTCGATGAGCCGCTTGACCGCGGCGACCGGCGGCGCGAACCGGTGGGTGAACGCGACGTTCGCGATCACGCCCGCCCGGGCCACCGCGGCCTCCATGGCCATCGCCTCGGCGGCCGACCGCGCGGCGGGCTTCTCGCACAGGATCGCCTTGCCGCGGGACGCCAGGGCCTCCACGACGCGGCGGTGCTCGCTGTTCGGCAGGACGACGCTGACGGCGTCGATGTCGTCCGCCTCCGCGATCGCCTCCCAGCTGGTCTCCGCCCGCTCGAAGCCGAATCTGCCGGCGAGGTCCGCGGCGAGGGCCCGGTTGGCGTCTGCGACAGCGACCGGTTTCACCTGTGGGACGGCATCCCCGTAGAGAGTCCTGAGGCTGCGGTAGCCTGCCGCGTGGGCCCGGCCTGCCATGCCGGCCCCGATGACCGCGACCCTGATCTCACGCTCAGTCATGGTGACTCAACCCTGCGACGATCACTGACGGCGGGGCAGACGGCACCGTTGCCGGGCAGCGTGCCGGGAGTACCGAATGGCCCACCTCAGCGGGCAGAATATCAACCGGTTTCGCACGGCACAAGTGAGCGGTCAAGCCGAAGTCGAGTCCAGCCACGGGTCGATGACCACCTTGCGGGACGCCGGGTCGATCGAGGTGGTCACCGCCTCCTCCACGCGGTCGAGCGGGAACCGGTGGGACACGAACTCCTGCCAGGGGTACTCGTGGAGGGTCCGCGCCATCTGGCGCATCCCGGGCCCGTAGGCGCCCGCCTCCTGCCCCGGGATGCCGATCATCCGGATGCCCTTGCTGCACAGGTGGCGGTTGGGCGAGATCTCGACCGTGCCCAGGTCGCTGAAGTTGCCGACCTCGATGTAGGTCCCGCCGGGGCGCAGCAGGTCGAGCGACTCGGGCACGGCGACCGGCACCCCGGCGCACTCGACCACGACGTCGGCGCCGCGACCGCGGGTCAGGTCGCGCACCAGCGTGAGCAGGTCTCCCGCGCTCGCCTCGGTGCGGTTGACGGCGACATCGGCACCGAGCCGGCGCGCGAAGTCCAGCCGGTGCGCCGAGAGGTCCACCGCGATGATCGTCCCCGCGCTGAGCATCCGCGCCTTCGCGACATGGCACAGCCCGAGCGGGCCGGTCCCGAACACGACCACCGTGTCGTCCACCTGGAACCCCTCGGCCGGGTAGGCGCCGAACTGCTTGGCCCGGTCCAGGCCGATGGTGACCGCGAACACCTCGGCCAGCACGGCCACCTCGGACGGGAGGTCGTCCGGCACCCGGAAGATCCTGCTCCCGGGGAGCGCGTAGAGGTAGTGCGCCCAGCCCCCGAAGAGGTGCGGCGGCTCCGCCGCCGAGATCGTGTTGCCGTAGTCGCGGATGTTCTCGCACAGCGTGTACGGCAGGTCGTGGGTGCACGAGAAGCAGCTGCCGCACACGAGGTTCGGGCTCACCACGACGCGGTCGCCGACCGACAGCTCCTGGCCGTCGAAGTCCAGCACGCAGCCGCCGATCGCGGCCACGGTGCCCACGTTCTCGTGGCCCTGGATGATCGGGAACGGGGTGGACGAGGGCTTGGCCGCCCCCGTGTACTGCGAGACGTAGCCCTCGTAGGTGTGCTTGTCGGTGCCGCAGATGCCCGACAGCTCGTTGCGGACCAGGACGGCACCGGGACCCGGTTCCGGGACCGGGAAGCCCGCGATCTCGTACCGACGCGGCCCGACCAGCATGGCAGCCCTGGCAGACATCTGCCGTTCCTCCATTCCCCTATCCGGCACGGCCCGGCCGCGCCGTGCCTGATCACGCCGAATGCGTGGAGCCGCTCAGGTCGCGCCTGGGCACGCCCCGGCCGTCACTGGTTCGCCGCTGCGTCCTCGGCGAGCTCCCGAGCCACCCTCGTGAGCGCCGGCTGGTCGGGGCCGAGGCGCTGCAGCTCGTGGCTCAGCTGGGCGAGCTCCTCGCCACCGGCCATCATCTGGGTCAGCTCGGCGACGGTGATCTCGTCCTTCGTGAAGGACCCCATGACGCGGCCGAGCTTGAGCAGCACGAAGCGGTCGCCCACCGGGTACGCGTGATGCGGGTTGTGCGTGATCAGGATCACGGCCCTGCCCATGTCGCGGGCCTGGACGACGTAGCGGAGGACGATTCCCGACTGGCGCACGCCGAGGGCGGAGGTCGGCTCGTCGAGGATCAGCACGCGCGCCCCGAAGTACACGGCCCGCGAGATCGCCACGGCCTGCCGCTCGCCGCCTGACAGCGTGCCGACGTACTGGTTGGGGTCGGAGACGCGGATGCCCATCTTGGCCATCTCGACCTTCATCACCTCCTTGGCCCGGCCCTGGTCCAGGAAGCGGATCGGGCCGAACGAGCGGGTCGGCTCCTGGCCGAGGAAGAAGTTGCGCCAGACCGACATCATCGGCACGGTGGCGAGGTCCTGGAACACGGTCGCGATGCCGTGCGCCCGAGCCTCTCGCGGACCCGAGAACCGGATGTGGTTGCCGTCGACGAGGATCTCTCCCTCGTCGGGCTGGAACACGCCGGACAGCATCTTGATCAGCGAGGACTTGCCGGCGCCGTTGTCGCCCAGGACGCAGGTCACCTCGCCGGCCTTGACCTGGAGCGAGACGTCGTGGAGCGCGATCACGCTGCCGAAGTACTTGCTGACGTGGCGCGCCTCGAGCACGGGAACGGCGCCAGCGGCGGGCTGCCCCTGCTGGGCCTGGGTGGCAGGAGCGGGAGTCCCGGTCATCGACGTGCCCTCTGCGCCTGGCGGAAGGTCACCGCGTTCACGATCACCCCGAACAGCAGCAGGATCCCCAGGAAGGAGAAGCCCCACTGGCTCGGCCAGCGGGCGTAGATGACCCCCTGCAGCGCCATGCCGATGATGGCGGCGCCGATCGACGAGCCGAGCACGGACCCGTACCCGCCCGTCAGCAGGCAGCCGCCGACGACCGCCGCGACGATGTAGTAGAGCTCGTAGCCGACGCCCTGCTCCGAGACCGCGGACATGCCGGCCGTGAACTGGATCGTGCCCACGAGCCAGGCGCCGAGCGCGGTGGCGACGAACAGGAGGATCTTCGTGGCGCCGACGGGCACGCCCACGTTGCGGGCGGCGTTGGGCTCGCCGCCGGCCGCGAAGATCCAGTTGCCCACGGTGGTCCGCGACAGGACGATCATCCCGAGGATCGTCACCCCGAGCCACCAGAAGAGCGCGACCGGGAAGGCGGGCGCGGCCCCCACGGTGCCGCCGAAGATGGCCTTCGCGGTGTCCGCACCGGCGGGCGGGTTGAGCACGGTCACGACGGTGCTGTTGGCGTTGAGCGCCTCCACCAGGCCGACCGACGTGCCGCGGAGGACGAAGAACGTCGCGAGCGTGACGATGAAGCTCGGCAGCTTGGTCCGCACAACCAGGATCCCGTTGAACAGGCCGACCAGCGCGGCGAACACCGCGGACAGCGCGATGCACAGCCAGAGGTTCCAGCCGAACTCGTTGGCCAGCAGGCCGATCACGATCGCCGTCGATCCGGTCATGACGCCCGCCGACAGGTCGAACTCGCCGCCGATCATCAGCAGCCCCACCGGGACCGCCATGATTCCGAACTGCCAGGCCTGCGTGAGCCAGCCGACGAAGCCGGCCTGCGAGACCCACAGCGACTGTGAGGTCGGGTTGAGCGCGAAGATGAGGAAGATGGCCACGGCCGCGAGGGCGGCCCCGACCTCTGGTCTCCGGAAGACTCGGGTCACGGTTCGCGCCGCAACCACGCGGTCACCCTGACCGGTTGGCTCGGCCGCTTTCGTCGGATTGGGCACGTCCATGGCGCAGTCGCCGACCTCTCCTGAATGCTCGCCGCTCCGGGCCGGAACCGGCCCGGAGCGGCGAGGGATGGGGCGCCAGGGGGCGCGGTGACTCAGGACTCGCCGGCGGCGGCCCCAGCCTCCACGTTGGAGACGTTGGTCTTGTCCACCAGGAGCGGGCCGGTCGCGACCGTGGTGCCGCCGCCGACGCTCGCGCCGTAGTGGGCCTTGTAGAGCTGGAGGAAGATCACCGGCAGGTAGCCCTGCAGGTACTGCTGCTGGTCGACGATGAAGTCGAGCGTGCCGGCCTTGACGGCCGAGATGGCCCAGCTGTTGAGGTCGAAGGTCGCCAGCTTGACCGTGCTGCCGCTTGGCAGCGCCGCCTGCACCCCCTGCGCGATCGCGTTGTTGAGGGTCATGACGGCGTTGATGCCCGGGTGCGCCTGGAGATAGGCGACGACCTGCTGCGCCGAGGCGCTCGGGTTGGAGGCCGCGTTGGCCACGCTGAGGGTCAGCTCGGTGCAGGCCGGACCGGAGGCGGGCGCGTCGCCCGTCGAGCAGGTGGCGCCGGTGCCGAGCGCCTGCGCGATGCCGTTGCAGCGGTCGAGCAGGTTCTGGCCGCTCTGGTGGATCACGCACAGGACGTTGTCCGCCTTCTCGGCCATGAATCGGGCACCCGCCTGCTTCCCGGCGAGCGCCTCGGGCTGGCCGACGCAGGTCATGGCGCCCGAAGCCGCGATGTCCGCATCGTCACAGCCGGCGTTGAGGAGCACGACCGGGATGCCGGCCTTCACGGCGCCGGCGAGGGTCGGGTTCATCAGGCTGGGGTTGTGGTCGGAGACGGCCAGGCCATCGACCTTCTGGTTGATGGCGTCCTGGATCGCCTGGTTCTCGGCGTTGTCGTCAGGCTGCGCCTGGCCCTGCTGCTGCGAGCCGTAGACCTCGCTGAGCGTGCAGCCCGTGGCCGCGGCGGCGTCCTTGGCGCCCTTGTACACGACGCTCCAGAAGCTGCCCGTGTCGCCGTGGGTGATGACCGCGAACTTGTACGGGCAGGAAGCCGCCGAGCCGCCAGAGGCAGACCCGCTTGCAGAAGGCGCGGTGGTCGCGGTGCTGCTGCCGCATGCGGCGACCACGAATGCCGACACCATGACCAGCGCCGACAGAGTTCGTCTCATTCGCGTTGCTCCTCCTATGCGTACCTCGATGACCGGGTGGCCACCGTCCATCGTCCAACGTCTGTCCATCCGGCGGCGACGTTCACCGCGCACCGGCGACCCTGGACGCGTCCTGGCAACAGAGATCGCTCCCACCTCCTCGCGTTGGCCGGCGCTGCCGCACCCCGACGGCGTGGATGAGATCGACGTCGTGGAGGGTCGATGCCCCAGCAACCGGGTTCTACGCAGATCGCGCATGCAAGTGGTCAGATCCCCCGGACGCGGCTCCGGCTGGAGCCGGAGCGCCGACCATGGTAGCGACCCATGAGAACGATTACAAGCATCGATTGCGAGCGTCTCTGGACCTGCTCCCGAAGCCCGGGCGCCAAACGACTCGGTCGGCTGGTCGATGACTTCAACCGGTGTCGCGCCTTGGCGCGCGAGATGCCGTCGGGTGGCCCGGCCGAACCCGATCGGCTACGCTGCCAACGTGGACTCGATCTACGACCTCGCTGCGCGTGCCGGGGTGGCCCCGTCGACGGTGTCCAAGGCCCTGCGGGACGACCCCCGGATCAGCGCCGCAACGAGAGCGCGCATCCAGGCGCTGGCGGCCGAGGTGGGCTTCACCCCCAACACTGCGGCCCAGAGTCTGACCACCCGCCGGACGATGACGATCGGGCTGATCGTGCGCGACTACGCCGATCCGTACAACGGCCTGCTGATGCGGGGCATCGAGTCGACGGCCCTGCGAGCGGGGTACCAGCTGCTGGTGGCGAGCACCCACGAGGCGGCCCTGCGCGAGGTGGACATCGCGCGCCTGTTCCGGCAGCGGCGGGTCGACGGGATGATCATCGTCGCCTCCCATTCAGACGAGCACCACGCCGAGCTGGACCCGAGCGTGCCCGTGGTGTTCGTGGCCGACCACCCCGAGCTCATCCCCGACCGCCCGAAAGTCGGCCTGGTGACCTTCGACGAGGTCGCGGCCGCCACCGCCATCACCCGACACCTCACTGGGCTGGGCCATCGGCGGATCGGGTATGTGGGCATCGAGCGAGCCAGGCTCTCGAACACATGCCGCCGCAAGGGCTACGAGGCCGCACTCCGGTCGGCGGGCATCGAGCCGGACCCCGGGCTGGCGGTCACCTGCACGCGGGGCGACGCCGTCGAGGCCGGCGCCGAGGGCGTGGAGCTGCTGATGGCGGCGGAGCCGACGGCGATCGTGTTCTACAACGACCTCGCGGCCATCGCGGGGATCCGCACGCTCCTCGACCGCGGCGTGCGCGTGCCCGAGGACGTCAGCGTTGCCGGGTTCGACGACCTCGAGATCTCGGAGCTGGTCACGCCGCCGCTGACGACCATGTCCCAGCCGCGCACCGAGATGGGCCGTTCGGCCACCCAGCTCCTGCTGCAGCTGCTGCGGGGCGAGGCGGGCGACCGAAGGCTGCGCATCGACATGGCCTGCACGCTCGTGGTGCGGCGGTCGACCGCCCCGCCGCCGGCAGGGCGCCGGCATGCCTGACGAGCCCGTCGCGTCGCGGGACCCGGTGACCGACGCCATGGCCGAGCTCCGGGACGGGGAGCCGCGGGTCCGCAACGAACCGGCCGACCGGTACTGGCTCCGGATGGGCCTGGCCCTCGGCCTGAGGCAGCCGGATCGGGCGCAGCCGCTGCTCGATGGCCTCGAGGTGGCGGCCGGGCTGTCTGCAGCGACGGCGCCGGAGCGGGAGCGCGCTCCGGTTGCCGAGTCCGTGGACGCCGGGCCGGTGGACGGTGGCGACGTCGGGCTGTCGGACGCGGGCGTGGAGGCGCCCGCCGCTGGCGCTGAAGTCGATGTCCCCCTCCGCTCGATGCTGCTCGCCCGATCGGCCACGCTGCCGGCGATGGACAAGGAGGCCTTCGACCCCGACGCGGTGTTCGGCTGGGCGACACGGGTGACGCGAGACGAGGTCCTGTGGATGGGCCGCGTGGTGGAGGACATGCTCGCCGAGGGGCTCACCCCCGACCTCACCAAGGGGTTCGCGATCACCTGGCGGGCGGGGGTCAGGCTGCCCGACAGCGATTTCGACCTCCTGTTCCACGCGTTCACCGAGCTCGAGCTGACGGTCGGCGGCGTCCTGGCCGGGTACGACCTGCGCACCCAGTCGCGGGAGTCGAAGCCGGGCTGGATCGGCTCGATGCTCGGCTCGCTGATGCCGCGCAGCGACACCCGGACCGCGCAGGCCGGCGGCATCCTCGAGCGGGCCGGCAAGCCGGGCCAGCGCGGCCTGGTCGCAATGTGGAACGCGTGGGCCGGGCTGCGCTTCCGCGAGCAGGTCCCGCCCGAGGTGTTCGAGCAGCTGCTGCGTCCCTGGGTCACGGTGGTCGGGCGGCTGCCGGAACCCTGAGCGCCGGGGCTGCGGCGCTCAGCCCGTCCAGTCCACCGAGATCGCACGCGGCAGGCCGGGCAGCGGCAGCCCGAGGGCTTGAGCCTCCACGGCGTCGCGCTCGACCTGCGTGAGGGGCCGCCACGGCTCGATGGCCACCCGCTCGTCGGCGCGCCGCCAGGTGCCGGCCAGCTCGCCGTCGAGCAGCAGCGCCCCCGGCCACACGCGCGATGTCCAGAGCCGTGCACGGTGCGTGGCCTCCGCGACCAGCAGCTCCCGATCGACGCCCTGGAGGAGGTAGTACGCGTCGCCGCTGGGCAGCAGGCGGACCGGCGCCGACGGGCCGGGCGGCTCGCGGTAGGCGGGCTCGTCCCGAGCGAGGATCCAGGCGTCGCCGACCGGTGTCCGCACTGCCACGAGCTCCCTGACGAGCGCCTCGAAGGCGGCCCCGCCGCGCGCGGGACGGATCCCCGCCCAGTCCAGATACCCCTCCAGCGTGCCCGGGCCCAGGACGTGCAGATAGCGGCGCACGAGCTCGAGGCGGGCCTCGTGCGGGTCCATCGTCGGGCGCGCGACGGTCCACACGGTCGGCTGGCGGGCGCCGTCCCAGCGGATCAGGAGCCGGCCGCTGGGGGCAGCGTACCGCAGCGAGTTGGGCGCCACGCCCATCGCGTGGCCGGCCTCGCCGAACGGCATCCGGCGGCCGCCCAGGAATGCCTCGAGCCTGTCGGCTGTGCCCTCGGCGCGCGCCAGCCCGGCCGGGTCTTCGGGCAGCCGGCCGAGCGTGAAGACCGCTAGGTCATCCCCCGCCACCACGTACGCGGAGAACCTCGGGCCCCAGACCTGGACGAGGGCCGGGTCGTCGAGCACGTCCGGGCCGGTGCCGTCGACGCGCGCGTGGATCGAGAGCAGGGCCGCCCTCGGCATGCTGTCGCAGAGCCCCGCCCAGGCGGCGCGCCGAAGCGACGCGGGGCCGGGCGGCAGCCGCAGATCGAGCGCGCCGAAGCGACGCCGGGCGGCGAGGATCTGAGCGCGGTCGAGCACCAGGCGGGCGGTCACCGGGCCATCGTCGGCGCCATGTCAACCGTCGCCCCGCCGTGTCACCGCGAACGGCCCTAGGCGTCAATGGGGCGACCCCGGAACATGGTCGGTGGCTCGGGCCCCGACCGCATCGAGCCGGGGGAGGGACGGTGCGCCATGCAGATCGCCTTCGTCGCCATCAGCGGCGTCCGCTCGTGCAACAAGGCCCTGATGGATGTCGGGCTGACCCTGCCGGGGTTCGTCGAGCGGAGCCAGGTCATCGCCTCGCTGCCAAGCCTGGGGCTGCTGACCCTCGCCGGGATGACCCCGGATCCCTTCGACACCAGCTACCACGAGGTGCCCGACGTGAGGGCGGTCACCGAGCTGCCGACCTGCGACGTGGCGGCCATCTCCTCGTACTCGGCCCAGATCCGCGACGCCTACGCCCTGGCCGACCGCTTCCGGGCGGCGGGGGTCAAGGTGGTCCTGGGCGGCCTCCACGTCACCGCACTGCCGAACGAGGCGCTCGAACACGCCGACGCGGTGGTCCTGGGCGAGGGCGAGATCGGCTGGCCAGAGGTCCTGCAGGACCTGGCTGTCGGGCGGCTGCGCCGGGTCTACGCCTCGGCCGGCCGCGAGTTCGACCTCGCCGACTCGCCGATGCCGCGGTTCGACCTGCTCGACGTCGAGCGCTACAACCGGCTGACCGTGCAGGCAACGCGCGGGTGCCCGTGGCGCTGCGAGTTCTGCGCGGCCTCGATCCGCCTGACGCCGAAGTACAAGGCCAAGCCGGTGGAGCGCGTGATCGCCGAGATCCGCGAGATCAAGCGGCTCTGGCCGCGCCCGTTCATCGAGTTCGCCGACGACAACGGCTTCGCCAGCCGCGAGCACGCGAAGGCGCTCCTCCGGGCGCTCGCCCAGGAGCGCGTCCACTGGTTCAGCGAGTCCGACATCTCGATCGCCGATGATCCCGAGCTGCTCGAGCTGATGCGCGAATCCGGCTGCCGCGAGCTGCTGATCGGGCTCGAGAGCCCCACCTCTGCCGGCATCGACGGGGTGGAGGAGCGCCGCAACTGGAAGCACACGAGGTTCGCCCACTACCTCGACGACATCCGGCGGATCCAGGGCCACGGGATCGCGGTCAACGGCTGCTTCGTCCTCGGCCTCGACGGGGACGGCCCGGGCGTGTTCGACGCGGTCGAGGAGTTCGTGCGCGTCAGCGGGCAGTTCGACGTCCAGATCACGGTCATGACGCCCTTCCCCGGCACGCCACTGTACGAGCGCCTGCGGCAGGAGGACCGGCTGCTCGAGGCCGAGAACTGGGAGCGGTGCTCTCTGTTCGACGTCAACTTCCGGCCGGCTCGGATGTCGCCCGAGGCGCTGCAGGACGGCCTGCTGGGGCTGGCGCGCCAGCTGTACACCACGCAGGAGCGGGACGCCCGGCACGACCGGTTCTGGGCGCAGCGGCGGCGCCACCGGCGCGAGGCCCTCGTGGAGGTGCACGCATGAACGGCGCGCCGGCCCGCCCGTCGATGGCGGCGTGGCGGCGGTACTTCCTCGTCGCCGCGGTCTACGACATGGCCCTCGGGGCGGCCTTCCTGGTCGCCGGCGACGGCATCCTCTCGGCCATCGGCATGACGCCGCCGCCGCACGTCGCCTACTACCAGCTCGCAGCCGTCTTCGTATTCGTCCAGGGGTTCAGCTACCTCGTGATCTGGCGTGACCCCGCCACGAGCCGGGGGCTCGTGTGGGTGGGCGTCGCCTACAAGGCGGCCTACGCGGCGCTGGCCGTCTGGTACCTCGCACTCGGGATCCTGCCCAGCGCGTTCTTCGTCCCGTGGGCCGTCGTGGACGTGCTGTTCATGCTCGGGTTCCTGTGGTTCCTCCGCGGGCCGTGGGCGAGGAGTTCAGGGTGATCCACCGCGCCTTGGGCCGGCCCGTGCCGGTCGAGCTGACCAATGACCGCCGCATCCGAGGACGGGTGCAGCACCTGGCCGGGGTGAGCGCGGTCGCGCTCGGGCTCATCACCGGCCTCGCCGCGTCCAGCCCCGCGGTGCCGGCGCTGCTCGTCGCGCCGCTCGCGCTCGGCTGGGCCTCGATGCCGGCCGTTCTGGTCTGGAGCCTCCTCGACGTCCGCATGCGCTACCTGCTGGCGGCGCCGTCGGCGCTGGTGACGCTCGGCCTGCTGGGGATCTGCGCGACCGCGCTCCCGGCGGCCCCGCTCGCGGCAGCAGGCTGGCTCCTCCTCACCGCCGGCGTCCTCCTCGGCGGCGCCCTCGGCCTGTGGACCTGGTATCGGCTGCTGCCGGTGCCGGCGGCCATGGACGACCCGTCCTCGACGGGCCGCTGGGCGTTGATCACGGTGCACGTGGTGCTCGTGGTCGGGGGCTGGGTCCTGGCCGCCACGTCCGTCCGCGGCTGGCTGTAGTCCCCACAGACGTGGTTGAACAGTCGGTCACGGCGGCGCCTCCGGGAGCGGCTGCCCATCCCGGGTCATGGTACGCGACCGTGAATTGGTGGTGCGGCCGCGCGCCGATTCCTCTCGCCATCAGGTCCTGCTGGCGTGATACTTCCGGGGTGCGGGTCGGGTGGGAAGCCGGCCAGAACGCACGATGCGGGACGCCCACGGGGAGTTCTCTGTGAAGCAGAAGAAGGGGAGGCAGCCGCGCGTCCCCAAGAAGCTCGCGAAACAGCTCGCGGGCATCGAGGCGCGCGAACAGCAGGCCGACGCCAGGGACCGGGCCGCGGTCGAGCGGCTGGCCGTGGCGGACGCGCGTGAACGGGCAGCCGACGCCAGGGACCGGGCGCTGACCGAGCGCGACGGCCTGGGCAACGAGCGCGACCGGCGAGCGGCCGAGCGCGATGCCCTCGCCAACGAGCGCGACCGGCGAGCGGCCGAGCGCGAAGCCGCATGGCCCGTCGCACGGGTGCCCAGGCCGAGCGCCAACGGCAGCCAGCAGGGCGTCGGCAGCGCCGCGGCGGAGGACGGGGAGGACCCGGCGCTCGAGCGAGCGCGCCTCGAGGCGCAGCTGCAGCGCGCGCACCTCGACGGGCTCACGGGCGCCTACCGGCGCGAGGTCGGCCGGCTGGCCCTTCGCAACGAGATCGAGCGCGCGCGGCGTTCGGACGGGCGTTTCGTCATCGCGTTCATCGACGTGGACGGGCTCAAGGGCGTGAACGACCGCGAGGGACATGCCGCCGGCGACAAGGTGCTGCGCACCCTCGCCGCGACGATGCGCGCGAACCTGCGAACCTACGACCCGATCGTCCGCTACGGCGGCGACGAGTTCGTCTGCGGCGTGGCGTCCATCGACCCCGGCGAGGTGCAGCACCGCATCGGCGTGATCGACCAGTCGCTGCGGCACGCCACTGGCGTGGGGATCACGGCCGGGCTCGCCTCGATGGTGGGCAACGAGTCCCTCGAGGAGCTGACCGAGCGCGCCGACGCTGCCCTGCTCGAGGCGAAGCGCAGCCGCAACAACTAGCGGGTCCGCCCGGCGTCGCGTGCGACGAGTTCGCGCAGCCGGCCCCCGATGCGCTAGCGTCGCGCCCATGCGACCCACCCTCCGCGTCCTGTCGGACGAGCTCACCGACCAGATCCTCGACGAGGCCGGGCGCGTGCTGGCCGAGACGGGCATGGAGATCCGGGGTCCGGAGCTGCGACGCAGGCTCCTGGCCGCCGGCCTGCCGACGGGCGCGGACGGCGCGCGCGTCCTCTTCCCGCGCGACGTCGTGGAGCGGGCCATCGCCTCGGCGCCGTCGTCGTTCGTGCTCTTCGACCGGGACGGCAGCCCGCACGCCGACCTGGGCGGCGACCGCGTCCACTTCGTCCCCGGCTCGTCGGGCCTCAAGTGGCACGACCACCGCACCGGCGCGGTGCGGCTCGCCACCTCGGCCGACTTCGTCGAGTACGTGCGGCTCGCGGACGGGCTGGAGCACATCGCGTACCTGGCCACGGCATTCTCGACCAACGAGGACATCGAGCCCCAGGTCTCGGACGCCTGGCGCCTGTACATGGCGCTCGTCAACTCGAAGAAGCCGGTGGTGTCGGGCGCGTTCACCGAGCACGGCGTGCCGCGGATGGTCGAGATGCTGCGGCTGTTCCGCGCCGGCGCGGACGACCTGCGGGCCCGCCCGATGTCGATCTTCACGATCACCGCGAGCGGCAGCTTCCGGTACTCCGAGGACTCCTGCCAGAACCTGATCGACTGCGTCGAGGCGGGGATCCCGGTGGAGATCGTGCCGGTGACGCTCATGGGCCTGGTGGCCCCGGTGACCACCGTGGGCGCCACGGTGTTCCACGCGGTCGACGTGCTCGCCGGCATCACCATGGCGCAGCTGATCCGGCCCGGCGCGCCCGTCCTGTTCGGCGGCGCCCCGGCCACGTTCCACATGAAGAAGGCGTCGTCGCCGATGGCCGCCATCGAGGCCTTCCAGCTCGACGCGGCCTACGTCGCGGTGGGCAAGCGCCTCGGACTGCCGACCCAGTCGTACATGGCCCTCTCGGACAGCCCCGTCCTCGACGCGCAGGCGGGCGCCGAGACGTTCGGCTCGGCGCTGGTCGCGGCGCTCGCCGGGGTCAACAGCGTGTCCGGGCCCGGCATGCTGGACTTCCTCCTGGTGTTCAGCCTGCCCAAGCTGGTGGCCGATGACGACTGGTGCGGTCAGGCGCTCCGCTTCGTGCGCGACGTCCGGCCCCTGGACGACCTGCCGGTGCGCGACCTCGTGGACCGCCTGATGGCCGACCTCCACCTGATCACGGCGCCCCACACCATGGCCAACTGGGAGCAGGAGCTCTACCTCCCCTCCCCGGTCACGTCCCGCGACAACCGCGAGACCTGGCTCAAGGCGGGCGGCAAGGACCTCGCCGGGCGTGCCGCCGACGAGGTGGAGCGCCGCCTCGCCCGCTACCGCCCGGTGCTGACCGACGAAGCGGTGGACGCCGAGCTGCGGCGCATCCTGCACAGCGGCCTCGAGGCGCAGACCGACCTGCCGGCGCTGCCGCCGGCGACCGAGCCGGCCGCTGGCCGCGCCGAGCTCGATCGCGACGGGCTGGGCCGCGCACGGCGCGTGAACGCCCGCCGCCGGGCGCGCTGAGCGCCGCCGGCCGAGCCCACCGCGGTCAGGGTCGCGGCTCGACGGGAAGCTGAGCGAGGAATGCCGCCAGCGAGTCGAACCGGCTCACCCGCAGCCGGGGGATCTGGAGCGGCGGCGTCTGGCCGATGACCGCAAACCCCGGGACCTCGGTGAAGGCGTCGGTGTAGTGCAGACTGGCGAGCAGGGCGAGCGCCGCCGGCCCGACATGGCCGCTCGGGTAGACGAAGGTCGTCGGCACCACGGTCACGCCCTGTGACGCGAGCCGGGCCTCGATCCGCGCCGCGCCGCCCTCGATCTCCCCGACGAGCGGCGGGCCGCTCAGCCGAGACACGTTGCGGTGGTCCAGGGTGTGGTTGCCGATCTCCATGCCGGCGCTCGCCATCGCGGCCAGCTGGCTCGAGGTCATCATGTGCGTCCCGCCGCGGGCGACCACCGAGAAGGTGGCCCGGAGCCCGTACCGCTCGAGGATGGGGAAGGCGGTGGTGTAGTTGTCCTCGTACCCGTCGTCGAACATGATCACGATCGTCCGCACCGGCACGGAGACGTTCGCCGCCATGTCGGCGCCCAACTCCCCTGCCGTGATCGACTGCCAGCCCGCGTCGCGCAGCGCGTGCATCTGCGCGTCGAAGGCGGCCGGCGCGACATAGAGCCCGGGGTACGGAGCGCCGGGCGGCGGGTCGGCGATGCTGTGGTACATGAGGACCGGCACCGTCCTCGTCATCGGGCCGCGGTACGGGGTCGGCTGGGGAGAGGGGGCCGCTCCGGGCGGGCCCGCCGGGGTACCGGGCGAGGTCGAGGGGGAGGTCGAGGGCGGCGCGGGCGAGGCCGAGGCGTCGAGCCCACGGCCCGACGTCGGGGTTGCGCCCGGCCGCCCATCGTCGGCACTCACCGACCCGCTCGCGGCCGACAGCCCGGCAGCCGTCCCGGGCGACGGCGCGGGGGCGGAGTCCGCCGCGAGCCGACCCGACACTGCAGCGGCGCCGATGCCCACGGCGCACCCGAGCGCGAACACCGCGACCAGGAGCACGAGGAGCCGTCTCACGGGGCGACTCCGGGCAGCCAGGCGACCAGCAGTCGTCTCGCGGCTGCGATCGCGCCCAGGCAAGCAGGCATGTCGTCTACTGCCCGGCAGCGGCCCTGAGCCGAGCCATCGCGGCGCCGGCTGCCGGACCGCCATCGTAGATCGTCACCCGAGCCAGCAGCGCTGCGGCGATCGCCTGCGCCTGCGGGCCTGTCCCGAGCCCGTCGAGCAGGGCGTTGACCGCCGACGACGAGGCGAACGTCCTCGCCGACGGGACAGCCAGGCTCGCCAGGTCCACCCAGTAGATGTGCGCCTCGAGCGGCGGCGCCATGCCCGCGGGCGATTCGAGGACTGTCGCGGACCTGATCCCCGGCACGGTCGCCAGCCACGCGACGGCCGATGGCGCAGACGTGTCGAGGCCGGTCGTGTAGACCCAGACGGCGGGCTGCTCCCGCTGCAGGGCGGCGGACACGTCGCCCGCCGCGAACACCAGGTACGCGTCCTGGCGGGGATGCCGGTCAAGCGCCACGATGTCCGACGCGGCGCGGCCCGCGACGCGGATGCCGAGGGGTGCGCCGGCGTCGACGATGCCCAGGTCGGCCTGCAGGCTGCGCAGCTGGTAACGGCCGTCAAGCAGCAGCGCCACCTGGTTGGCCAGCACCGACCCGAACATGACCGTGGAGTCGGCAGGGACGTGCCCCTCGATCCAGGCGGCCGCCTCGCCGGCCAGCGCGGACGTGCTCGACCGCGCGGTGGCGCTCACCATGCTGGGCGCAGCCACGCCCAGGACCGCGACGGAGAGGGCCGCGATCGACGCCACGGCCACCCCCCGCAGCAGCACCGGCGAGGGCGTCGCCGAGGGCGCGCGCCCGAGGCGCCCGACCAGCCAGCTGCGCGCCGTGGCGCTGGTGGCGGAACCCCCGACCGCGGCGCCCAAAAGCGCCGCTCCGCCCAGGCCCAGCATGTGGCGCGTGATGCGCGTGTCCACGCCGCTGTGAGCCAGCTGAACGTCGGCGACGAGCGCCACGACGGCTCCCAGGGCGGCGCCCGCCAGCGCCAGCAGACGGTCTCGGCCGGCGAGAGCCCCCGGCAGCTCCAGCCAGCCTGCGGCGCCCGCCACGGCGGCCAGCGAGATGAGCGCGAGATCGTTGCGGGGCGGCTCGCCCTGGACGGCGACCAGCAGCAGCCACGGCAGTCCTGCGGTCACCGCCACGAGCGCCGGGAGGGGCCGGTCGTCCCCCCGGGCGACGGTCCACGCGGCGCCGATCAAGCCGAGCGCGACCAGCAGGACGGGCCCCAGGTCCGCCGCCCATGCGCGGGTCCAGCGGAGGATGTTCGGAAGGTCCAGCAGCGGCCGGCCGGCCTGAACCTCTGACCGCGAGAACGCGATAAGGAACGCCACCACCCACACCGCCAGCAGCGCGCCGCCGACGGCGAGCGCCCGGTAGCGACCGGCCAGGCGTCGCTCGAGCCTCGCCAGGACGCTGGCGCCTCCCGCCCCGGCGCCCAACGCCACCAGCGCCGCCCCGAGCAGCAACAGAGCGCCCGCCGTCGGCAGCAGCGCCACCGCGCCCAGACCGAAGGCGTACACCCTGCCGGTCGCCCCGGCATACCAGGTGAACCACCACGAGACGAGGGGCACCGCCGTCAGCAGCACGAGGCCGCCGGCCCGCGCGACCGACGCGAGCGGGCGTCGCGCGGCAATAGCCGCCAGGAACGGCGCCGCGAGCAGCACGAGGCTGGCCTCCTTCACCAGGAACGCCCATGCGAACAGCACCCCGGCCAGGATCCCCCGCCGGACGAGGTTGGAGTCGACGGCGGACGAGGCCACGGCGAGGTAGGCGAGTGCGAGGGCCGCCTCCGGAACGTCGAGGCGCGCCGTCCGGGCGAGCCCGAACAGGCTGAGCCAGGCGACGAGGGCCGCCACCGCGAGCAGCATGGCCCGCTGGCCGAAGGGCCGGGCGAGCCAGGCCGTGAGCAGGAGGACGCCGAGGGCGGCCACAGCGTTGAGCAGGTAGCCCCAGGCCCAGGCGGACGCGCCAAAGGCGACCTGCGGCGCGGCGAACAGCATCGGCCAGAACGGCGAGTGCGGCAGGAACAGGACGCCGAAGGCCGTCCGCGGCCCGTGGCCCTGGAGGGCACTGACCCCGATCGCCAGGTACTTGGCCTCGTCGTACGTCGGCGCCGGGTGCGGCAGCAGGAACGCGAGCGCGCCGTAGCAGAGGGCGATCAGCACCACCGCCGCGACGGCAGCGTGGTGGAACGGCGAGCCAGGTTGTTGATCCGGCGGAGGATCCGCGAGCAGGAGCTACCTCGATTCCTGGGCGGGCGGATGGTAGCGCATCGCACGCGGCGTGGAGCGCGATGGCGATCGGACCGCCAGCACGAGTCAGGGCGGTCGGGATTGCCGTCATTTCGGATCGGCCCAAGGGGTGCCATCGGCCCGTCACAATGGCCCTTGCCGGGGGCCCGCGATCGCCCGACGGTAGCGTCCCAAGCCGCGCCGGGGTATCGCGCCCGGGCGGCATGGCCAGCGGCCGACCGCGACGCGGTTCGGGCCGAAGCTCCTGCGTACGGAAGGCGACGATCGATGACTACGACGGAGCGAGTTGCTGCGGCCACAGAGGCGCAGGTGGCCCGTCTGCGGGTGGGCGAAAAGGAGCTCGTGCTGCCGATCGAGCCCGCCACCGAAGGGCAGCCGGCCGTCAACATCGCACCCCTGCTCAAGGACGCCGGGCTCGTCACCCTTGACTACGGCTACGCCAACACCGCGCCAACCCGCAGCGCGATCACCTACCTCGACGGCGACATGGGAATCCTGCGCTACCGCGGCTATCCCATCGAGGAGCTGGCCGAGGGCACATCGTTCCTCGAGGTAGCGTACCTGCTCATCAACGGCGAGCTCCCCAATGCCGAGCAGCTGGAGGGCTGGGTCAACGAGATCCGACACCACACACTGATCCGCGAGGAGTTCCGCCGCTTCTTCGACGCATTCCCGATGGACGCGCACCCGATGGCGATGCTCGGCTCCGCGGTGAGCGCCCTGTCGACGTTCTACCAGGACGGCGGCGACCCGCTGGACGAGGCGGACGTCGAGCTGTCGACGATTCGCCTGCTGGCCAAGTTGCCGACGATCGCGGCAGCGGCGTACAAGAAGTCGATCGGCCAGACGTCCATGTACCCGGACAACTCGCTCGACTACGAGGCGAACTTCCTCAAGATGATGTTCGCCGTGCCGTCAGAGCAGTACGTCGGCGACCCCGAGGCCATCAACGCCCTGCGGGTCCTGCTCATCCTCCATGCTGACCACGAGCAGAACTGCTCCACGTCCACGGTCCGCATGGTGGGCTCCAGCCACGCCAACCTGTACGTCTCGATCTCGGCCGGCATCGCCGCGCTCTGGGGCCCGCTGCACGGCGGCGCCAATCAGGAGGTCCTCGAGATGCTCGAGGACATCGCGCGCGATGGGGGAGACGTCGGCCGGGCTGTCAAGCGGGCGAAGGACAAGGAGGACCCGTTCCGGCTGATGGGCTTCGGCCACCGGGTCTACAAGAACTACGACCCGCGGGCGAAGATCATCAAGGCCGCCGCGGAGCCGCTGCTCAACCGGATGCACCAGGACGACCACCTGCTCCGGATCGCGCTCGAGCTCGAGCAGGTCGCCCTCTCCGACCCGTACTTCATCGACCACAAGCTGTACCCGAACGTCGACTTCTACAGCGGCCTCATCTACCGGGCGCTCGGGTTCCCCACCCGAATGTTCACAGTGCTGTTCGCGATGGGCCGGCTGCCCGGCTGGATCGCGCAGTGGCGCGAGATGATGCACGACCCGCAGGCGAGGATCGGGCGGCCCAGGCAGCTGTACGTGGGCAAGCCGAAGCGGAGCTTCGTGCCGCTCGAGAAGCGGTAGGTCCAAGCCCGGGCCGGTTCGGTCGCCGTGGGCTGATCGCGCGCGGCTGTGACCTCGGCCGCTGCATCGCCGCCGAGTCCGCCCCCTGCCGCCGAGTCCGCCCCCTGCCGCCGCCGAGTCGGGTGGGACTCACCTCGGCCGGCGGTGTGCGTGGGCTGTGGTCGCCGGGCGCACTCACGTGCCGATGCCGTGCGGCGCGTGCCGGCGGGCGAGTCCTGCCGGACTCGGGGCGCGGCGCGAGGGACTCGGGGCGCGGGGGCCGCCGCAGCGCAGGCCAGTCGGGCAGTGGGGCCGCGGGCGGCTGGGCCCAGCCCGCGAGGCCCGCGGCGCGCCCGGCGCCCCCCTCGGCCGCCGGATGGCCCACCATGCCCAGACCACGGCAGCACGCGGGAGGTTCAATGGGCATCGAGGTCGAGAAGACGGGCGCGGTCGCCATCGTCACCATCGCCAACGACAAGGTCAACCCGATCACGCCCGCGATGCACCGCGAACTGCTGGCGGCCCTTCGGGAGGTGGACGCCGATCCCCAGATCCGGGCGGGCATCCTGACCGGGGCGGGCGAGCGGGCGTTCTCCGCCGGCGACGACATCAAGCACGAGGATCCGGGATCGGGCTCCGCCGAGACTGACCTGCTCAACGCGCTCGGCAGCGGGCCCGCGCGCGAAGCGGAGGGCACCCCGCCCGGGTACGACTGGGCAGACGCAGTCATGGCCCATCGCCGCGCCACGCCGTTTGTCGGCGCGGTCCGCGGCTGGTGCCTCGGGCGCGCGCTCGGGTACCTGCTCGCGCTCACGGACATTCGGCTCTGCACGCCCGATGCGAGGTTCGGCCTGCCCGAGATCGCCTACGGGATGGGCGGCATGGGCGGCACGTTCCGGCTCAACCGGCAGCTGCCCGAGGTGGTGGCGTACGAGATGGCGCTGACGGGCGAGCCGATCGACGCGGAAGAGGCGCTCCGCGTCCACCTCGTGAACCGCGTCGTGGCGCCCGACGACCTTCTGGCCGAGGCGCACCGGGTCGCGACGAACATCGCCCGGCACCCGGCCCTCGCCGTGCGCGTGGAGCTGGAGGCGCTCCGGCGGGCGGAGGCCATGGCGCCCGACGACGCCTACGCGTTCGGCATGGCCGCCTACCGCCTGCAGCGCCTGGCAATCGGCGCGCCCGACGTGCAGGACACGTTCCTCTACCAGGGGCGATGATCCGCACCATGAACGACGGCCGCTTCCGCACGCCCAGCCCGGAGATCCGGCGCACGTCCACCGTCCTGTTCGGGAGCATCGCCGAACTGCGAGCGGCGCTCGCCGCCACCAAGGCCGGCGATCGCACGTTCTCGACGTACGGCACGCACGGGACCCCCACGACCGCCGAGCTCGAGGCGCTGCTGCTCGCGGGCGAGGGCGGCGCGGGTGTGGAGCTCTCCTCGAGCGGCCTCGCGGCGATCGCCACCGGGATGCTGGCCGTGCTCCGCTCCGGCGATCACCTGCTCCTCACCGACTCGGCATACGGCCCGGCGCGCGACTTCGCGACGGGGATGCTCGCAGGCCTCGGCGTGGATGTGGAGTTCTACGACCCGCTTATCGGCGCCGGGATCGCCTCGCTCATCCGCCCCACCACCAAGCTCATCTGGATGGAGAGCCCGGGCACGCACACGTTCGAGGTGCAGGACGTCCCGGCGATCGTCGCCGCCGCGCGGGGCGCCGGCCACCACGTCGTCACCGCCATCGACAACACCTGGGGTTCACCGGGCCTGCTGCGCCCGTTCGATCTCGGGGTGGACCTCTCGATCGTGGCGCTGACCAAGTACTGGGGCGGGCACGCAGACGTGCTGATGGGCGCTGCGTTCGCGAACGAGGCGCTGCTCCCGGCCGTCCGCGAGGCGGCCCGGCTGACCGGCACAGTCGTCAGCGGCGAGGACGCATTCCTCGTGATCCGCGGTTCGCGCACCGTCGAGTTGCGCATCCGCGAGCAGGGGGCGGCGGCGCTCGAACTCGCGGGGCGGCTTGCCGGGCACCCGCGCGTGGCGCGGGTCCTCCACCCCGCACTCCCTGGCGACCCGGGGCACGCGCTGTTCACCCGCGACTTCCACGGTTCGTCCGGCCTGTTCTCGTTCGAGCTGCAGCGCGCCCACGGATCGCCCACCACCCAGGCCGATGCCGACGCGGTCGCCGACCGCCTGATCGCGCGCGGCCGGTTCGGCCTCGGCTACTCGTGGGGCGGCCACGAATCGCTGGTCATGCCGGCGCACCTCGCATCGGGCGTGAAGCGCTCCGTCAAGCAGTGGACCGGCGGCCCGCTCCTGCGCGTCTCCGTCGGCCTGGACGCGGTCGAGCGCCTCTGGGATGACCTCGAGGCAGCCCTCGCCGAGGGCTGAGGCCGACAGGGGGCGCGGGCGCGCGGCGAATGGTCGAGCGCCCCGCTACTCCCCGATGACCGTGAACCGGGCCGTGCGGTCGCGCTGGCGCATCGCGTCGAAGTCGGCGAAGTAGATCCGCCCGAACGCGCCAAGCTCCAGCCTGCCGTCGATGACCGGGATGGTCTGCGAGCGCCCGAGGAGCACCGAGCGCAGGTGGGCGTCGGTGTTGAGGCTCCACCAACCCTCCTCGCCCAGGGTCTCGGTGGCGTACTCGAGGTGCTTCGTTCCGGGGTGGAGGTACTGCCCCTCATGGCGGCATGTGGGCACGAGCGAGGTCAGGCAGTCCACCATGTCCTGGAGGAGGAACTCGACGCCATCGAGCGTCTGGTCCATGGACTCCTCCTGGATCAGCACCGCGCAGGTGGTGTGCTGGGAGTAGACCGTCAGGATCCCGTTCTGCACGCCCGACGCCGCGACCGCGTCGCGCGCGGCCGCCGTGATGTCCTCGAAGCCGGGCTTGTGGAGCGGGAAGTGCAGCGCCGTGGCCGCGTGGTGAACGGTCATCGCGGGAAGTCCTTTCCGGTCAGTGGGTGTCGGCCCAGGCGCGCGCCTCGGCCGCGAGCATCGCCGACATGGCGGCGACGGGATCGGCAGCCCGGAGGATGCCGGACGAGGACCCGGTGCCGTCGAGCCCGAGGCGGATCATCCGCGCGACGTCATCGGGTCCGTTCACGCCGGCCCCGGACATGACCAGGATCGCCGGGTCGACCGCCTTGACCGCGGTCACCGTCCGGACGACGAACTCGGCCATCGCACTGCCGGCGGAGATGCCGGTGGCGATGAGGCCCGGCGGTTCGGCGAGGACGATGTCCGGGCCGAGGTGGGCCAGGGCCGCCGCCTCGGCCGGCGAGTCGGCGAACACCAGCGTGAACAGGCCCGCCGCCCGTGCCCGTTCGATTGCCCGGGCTACCGCGCCCACGGTCATGGGCTTCTCGGAGTGGTTGAGCAGCGTCCCGACGGCACCCGCATCGCGGAGCGCCTCGGCCAACACCGACCCGACGCCCCGGCCCGGCTCGACCGGATCCATGTGCTGGGCGAACACCAGGATCCGACTGGTCGCCGCCGCGACGGGGCGGATGTCGACCGCCTGCGGGTCGTAGACGACCGACACCCCGAGGACCCCGGCCAGGCGGTCCGCCTCCACGGCGAGCCGCACGGCCTCGGCGCCCCAGCAGTAGCCCTTCAGGCCGATCTCGAAGACCGGCGGCCGGATCGCGGCACGCTGCATCGGGGTGGCTCAGACCACCACGGCCTCGATGCCCAGCATGTCGGCGAGGTGCCGCAGCTGGGGCGTCCAGCTGCCGTAGGCGGCGCCCTGGTGGTGGGTCGCGCCTGCGCGCAGCCAGCCGTCGCACCAATCGGCGATCGAGAGCGTGTCGTGGCGGAACAGCGTCTGCGGCGCGCTGATCTCGCGCGGCGCGAACGGCAGCAGCTCCCCCTCGCTGATCACGAACCGCCACTGGTTGAGGCCGGTCGTGACCACCGCGAGGTTGGTGATGTGGCCCGGCCGGTAGGCGAACTCGAAGCCCGCGCCGAAGCCGTGCACGCCGTGGTAGTAGATCGAGTGCTTGACCTTGACCTCGCCCGGCGTGCCCATCGCGGGGTTGCCGTGGCCGTCGTGGCTGAACATCACGGCGTTCTGGTCATAGTCGATGACGTAGTTCTCGAGCGTGGTCGCGGTGCCCGCCAGCTCCTGGAGGATCACCTGGGCGACGGCGGTGTTCACGTCGCCCTCAGGGGCGGCGGGGATGCCGATCTCGCACAGGCGTCCGGTGCCGTAGGACGGGATCACGCCCACCCGCGGGTCGGTCAGCCACACCTGGTCGAATGCGCAGAACGCGTCGAATCTGTACTCCTTGGCGATCTGCTCCAGGGCGATCGCCAGGCGGACGGACCGCTCGAACAGCGCCGCGTCCATGTCCACCGTGTACTTGGCGCGCTCCTCGGCCACCACCCGGTCCACCAGGTCCTGCGGCAGCTCGCCGACACGGACGGCGACCTTCTCGGGCTCCAGCGGCCAGTAGACCGCGCCCAGCGTCTCGCGCATGGAGAGGCCGTCGAACATGAGGTCCGTCATGCCCTCGAAGTTGTGGCCGACGAGCGCCACGCGGGTCTCGCGCAGCCTGCGGCGGACTGCCGCGGCCTGGATCACCTCGTGGACCCTGCGCCGACCCTCGGGATCGTCGAACAGCGAGGTGACCAGGGTGTAGTCGCGGCCGGTGCGGAGCAGGACCGCGGTCAACTCCGGCATGCCCGCCATGCCGGAGTTGAGCATCACCACGTCGAAGCCGTCCTGCTCGCCCAGGCGGCGGATCCTCTGGGCGTTCCAGACCAGGATCGGCGCCGTCGTGTCGATGATCAGCCGGGCCGGGACGAGGCCCTTGGTGTAGGCCAGCTCCATCATCACGATGAGGTCCACGCCCGCGGCGTTGAAGGTCTTGGCGGCTGCTGCCGCCTGCCACTCCTCCTCAACCAGGCCGGCGTGGACCACCTCGCCCCATTGGGCGAACGCGTCGGCGATCTCCTGGGCCGCCGCCGTCGCCGCCTCGCGCATGTGGCCGGTCTTGTTGTAGTTGTCCTCGAGCAGC
>JAKAMV010000719.1 GCA_021812735.1 Chloroflexota bacterium
GCCGGGGCACTGGCCGTCGAGGGCGGCACGCTGCCCACGCTGCGCGTGCTCCCGCACGGCATCAGCCGCCGCCGGCTCGAGCAGGCGATCAAGGACCTCCAGCTGCCGGTGCTCATCGCCCGCGACGCCGAGGAGGCCGAGGTGGTGATGACGCTCCGCTCCGAGTACCGCCAGAAGCCCGCCGCCCTCCGCGACGCGGAGGATCGCGGCATCCCGATCTACGTGCTCAAGGCCAACACCATCGCGCAGATGCAGGCCAGCCTCACGTCGGTGTTCGCGCTCGAGATCGACCCGCGCGAGGCGGCCCTCCGGGAGACGGAGCAGGCGATCACCATGGTGATCAAGCAGCAGGAGGCGGTGGAGCTGGCGCCGCAGAACGCGTACATCCGCCGGCTGCAGCACCAGATGGCCGAGCGGGCCAACGTCGTGTCGCGCTCGCGGGGCCGGGAGCCGTACCGGCGCGTCCGGCTCTACCCCGACGTCGCGCGGCCGTCCTGGCGCTGAGGGGCTCAGCCGCCAGCGTAGCCGGCGACGACCTCGCTCAGGCGCCTGTGGCGGTCAGGCTCGGTCACGAGCTCGATATCGGTGAGCGCGAAGTCGCGACCCTTGAACAGCAGTGGCTCGCCAATGTCCCGAGCGAGCGCGTACGCGAAGCAGTCGCCCATGTTGAGGCGCGCCGGGTGTCCAGAGCCCCTGCCGAACCGCTGGTACGCGTCACGGGCGATGTGGGCTTGCCGGGCTGTGAAGTCGGCGATCTCGAGTCGCGACGAGGCGAGGATGGCGTCGAGCGCGCCCGACAGGGCGGCGTCTCGCCGACCGTCCACGACCGCGGACAGTTCGACGTACGTCGCTGCCGACAGCCATCGCCTCGGAGCCTGCGCCATGAGCTCGACGAACACCCGCGCCTCCGGTTCCCGAAGCAGCATGGCCATGACCACCGAGGTGTCGACGATCACTTGGGAAGTCCCCGCTTGTCGTACAGGAGGGCATCGAAATCCTGGGAGAGGTAGTCGCGACCAAGGCGATCGCCCAGCTCTCCCCACATGTCCAGAAGCCGCTGCGCCTCCCCTTGTATTGCCGTCTGCGACCGGTCCAGTTCAGCCAATCGTGCCCGAACGGCATCCGCTACCGCCGCCGTGAGCGATACGCCGAGCCTGCCCGCAAGATCGCGGATGAGCTGCTCCGTCTCGGCATTCTTGATATTGAGCCCCATGGTCGTATTCTACCATAATCAGGGTAGATATCTACCACCGCTGCTCCGCCGACGTGCGGGACGGACAGCCCGGTCGATCCGGCGTGATGCCACGGCCTGTCGCGCGTCTCCTCCACGTATGCTCGGACACGCCATGAAGACCGCCGCGCCGCTCCCGGGCTCGCTCGCCGCGCACCCGGAGCTCGCCCTGACGACGGCCGCGGGCCTGAGCAGCGCCGAGGTCGCCCGCCGTCGCCAGGCCGGCCTCGGCAACAGCCCGGTGCCGCCGACGACGCGCACCTATGGGCAGATCCTGCGCGAGAACACGTTCACGTTCGTCAACAACATCCTGTTCGCGCTGGGCATCGCGCTGGTGCTGGTCGGCCGCCCCCTCGACGCGGTGGTGTCGCTCGGAGTCATCTCCACCAACATCGTGGTGGGCATCGTCCAGGAGATCCGCGCCAAGCGCACGCTGGACCGGATCGCCCTGCTCACCAGGCCCACCGCCACCGTCGTCCGCGATGGCACGACTACCCACGTCTCGCCGGACGAGCTCGTGCTGGGCGACCTCCTCGAGCTCCGGGCTGGCGACCAGGTGGTGCTCGACGGGCGCATCGCAAGCGGCGCGGCGGGCCTCGACGAGTCGCAGCTCACGGGCGAGAGCGACGTGGTCCCCAAGCGGCCCGGCGACGAGGTGTTCAGCGGCAGCTTCGCCACCACGGGCAGCGCCCGGTACGTGGCCGAGAAGGTGGCCTCGGCCAGCTTCGCCAACCAGATCACGGCGGGGGCGCGCACGTTCCGGAGGATCGTGACCCCGCTCCAGGGCGAGGTGAACCTCGTCGTCCGGGTGGTGCTCGCGATCGTCGTCTACCTCGAGATCCTGCTGGTCATCCGCGGCCTGGTTCAGGCGCTGCGCCCGGGCGACGTCGTGGCGGACGCGACGCTGCTCGCCGGCCTCGTCCCCAACGGCCTGTTTGTGTCGATCGCGGTCGCATATGCCCTGGGCGCCATCCGGATCCTGCGGTTCGGCGCGCTGGTCCAGCAGTCGAACGCCATCGAGAGCCTCAGCCACGTGGACGTGCTGTGCCTCGACAAGACCGGGACCCTCACGGCGAACAAGCTCGAGGTGGACGGCGTAGTGCCGCTGGGAGGCGCGAGCGAGGACGAGGTGGTGGCGGCGGTGGCCGCCCTCGCCGCCTCCGCGTCGGCCGGCAACAAGACCAGTGAGGCGATCGCCGCCCGGTGGCCCAGCGCGAGCCGTCCGCTCGCTGCCGAGGTCCCGTTCTCGTCGGTGCGCAAGTGGAGTGCGGTCGCCTTCGCGGACCCGACGGAGCGCGAGGCGGTTGACGGCGGCCGTGCGGCCGCCCCGGTGCCCGGCATCGTCGCCCTTGGGGCGCCTCAACTCCTCCGCCGGTACCTCGTCGAGGCCGCAGACACGGCCGGGCCGGCCGCCGCGACGGGGACTGCGGATTCCGATCGGGAGCCCGAGGGCTGGGACGCCGTCCGCGCCGAGCTGGCCCGCCTCACGGCCCGCGGCATGCGCGTGCTGCTCGTCGCCGGCCATCCCGATGCCGCTGCGCTGGAGAGCCCGGACGATGACGCCGCTGCGACCCTCCCGGCCGGCATGCGCGCGATCGGCCTGGTGGCGCTCCGCGACGAGCTGCGCGCCGAGGCGGCCGAGACGCTCGCCGCGTTCCGCGCCAACGGCGTTCACGTCAAGATCATCTCGGGCGACGATCCGGACACGGTGGTGGCGCTGGCCAGGCAGGCGGGCCTCGTCGACGCGGTCCACGCCTCGGGCGACGAGCTCGACGCCCTCGACGACGAACGGCTGGCGGAGCTCGCGGATGACACCATCGTCTTCGGCCGCATCACGCCGGCCCAGAAGGAGCGGCTCGTCGATGCACTCCGCGCCCGCGGCCACTACGTCGCGATGATCGGCGACGGCGTGAACGACGTGCTCAGCCTGAAGAAGGCGAACCTCGCCATCGCGATGGGCAGCGGGACTCAGGCGACCCGCGGCGTCGCCGACCTCGTCCTGATGCAGGACTCGTTCGCCGCCGTGGCGCAGGCCGTGGAGGAGGGCCAGCGGATCCTCAACGGCATGCAGGACATCCTCAAGCTGTTCCTGACGCGCATCGCCACCGTCGCGCTCGTCGTCGTCTCGTCGCTGGTGGTCGCCACGTTCCCGATCGAGCTGCGGAACGCCTCCGCGCTGACCGTGTTCACCGTGGGCATCCCGACCGTGCTGCTCGCGTTCTGGGCGCAGCCCGGACGCCGGGTCCGGGCGTCGCTGACCCGCACGCTGGCGGTGTTCGTCGCCCCGGCGGCGATCGTGTCCAGCCTCGTCGGCCTGCTTGTCCTCAACGGCTCGCTGTACCTGGCCGGGGGCGGGAGCCTGTCGGCGGCGGAGTTCGCGGTGGCCCTCGACAACGCTCGCACGGCCCTGACGGCGTTCCTGGTCTACGCGGGCCTGCTGCTGATCGTGTTCGTCGAACCGCCCACCCCCTGGTTCGCGGTGGTTGAGACCATCACGCGGGACCGCCGGCCGGCGCTGCTGGCGCTGGTGCTGGGGGTCGGCTTCATCGCCACCCTCCAGCTCGGCGTGGCACGCGACTTCTTCTCGTTCGGCCTGCCCGGACCGCGCGATGCGCTGCTCGTGGTCGTGGCGGTGGCCGCCTGGGCGGTGCTCGTCCGGGAGTTCTGGCGGCGGCGGCTGGTGGAGCGATTCCTCGGGATCGCCTGACGCCGCCCCCAATCTGCGCGATCCGCGATCGCGTCAGCCGAAGTGCCGCAGCGCCGCCTGTGCGGCCAGCGCACCGCTCATCCCGTGGACCCCGCCCCCTGGCGGCGTGGAGGACGAGCCCAGGAACAGCCCGGGCACCGGGGTCGCGTACGGGTTCCGGCGCACGACCGGCCGGAACAGCAGCTGCCGCCAGTTGGCGAGGCCTCCGTTGATGTCGCCGCCGACGTAGTTGGCGTCGTAGGCCTCTATGGCGGGCGCGTCCTTCGTCGCCCGCGCTAGGACAAGGTCGCGGAAGCCGGGCGCGAAGCGCTCCACCTGCGCCTCGATCGTCTGCGCCATGTCCGCCGTCGAGCCGTTGGGGACATGGCAGTAGGCCCAGGCGACGTGCTTGCCGGCCGGCGCGCGCGACGGGTCGGCGACCGTCGGCTGGACGAGGAGCACGAACGGCCGGTCCGACGGACGCCCCGCCGCGACGGCCGCCTCGCTCCGCGCCACGTCGCCCAGCGTCCCGCCGAGGTGCACCGTGGCCGCGCCCGCCGTCGCCGGGTCGCGCCACGGGATCGGGCCGTCGAGCGCCCAGTCGACCTTGAACACGCCCGGGCCGTAGCGGAACCGCTCCAAGGCCCGCCGGTAGCGGGCCGGCAGGCGGTCGCCGGCCAGGGCTACGACCTGGCGCGGCGTGAGGGCGAGGACGATCGCCCGCGCCGGGGGCAGGTCGGCGAGCGAGGCCACCCGGTGGCCCGTGACGACCTCCACGCGGAGCGCTCGCGCCTCTGCCTCAAGCGCCGCCGCGATCGCGCCGCTGCCGCCCCTCGCCAGCGGCCAGCCCACGGCGTGCGCGAGCGTGCCGAGCACGAGCGCGAAGGACCCCGACAGCGGTGCCGACAGCGGCAGCATGGAGTGGCCCGCCAACCCCGCGAGCAGGGCGCGGGCCGGCGCGTCCCGGAACGCGAGGCGGGCGAGCGCCGTCGCGGGCAGCGCCGAAGGGAGGGCGAACCGCGCCATCAGCAGCGGGTGGCGGGGCGGTCGGAGCACCGGCCCGAGGATCGCCGGCATGAGGCGGTCGGCCTCGCGCGCGAGCGGCGCGAACAGCCGTCGCCACGCGGCGGCGTCCCGGATCCCGAGGGCCGCCTCAATCCCGGCATCGGCCAGATCGCGTGGCAGCACCACGCTGCGGCCCGGCACCAGAGCGTGGGCTACCGGAGCCGGCGAGTGGACCCACGCCAGGCCGTGCCCCTCGAGGTCGAGCGACCGGAAGAAGGGCGAGGCGAGGCTCAGCGGGTGGACCGAGGCGCACGGGTCGTGGACGAAGCCCGGCAACGTCAGCTCGGCGGACCGCGAGCCCCCGCCGACCTGGGCG
>JAKAMV010000720.1 GCA_021812735.1 Chloroflexota bacterium
TGCCGTGGACCAGGGGGAGCCGGACGGCGCGGTCGTCGGCGCGGGAGAGGGGGACGGCGTGGCCGCGGGGGCCAGCTCGCCCCCCAGCAGTTGGGGGATCGTGACGAACGTGTAGCCGCGGGCCCGGTACCAGGCAATGATCGAGGGCAGGGCCAGCGGGGTCTGGGCCGGGCCGGCGTGCATCAGGATGATCGAGCCGCTCCGGCCGGTCTCTGCCCGGGCTGCGATCTGCGCGGCGCCGATGCCGGTCCAGTCGCGGGTGTCCACGTCCCACAGGATCGCACCCCGGAAGCCGACCGCCGCCGCGTCGCGCAGCACCGCGGCGTTCCAGGCGCCGTAGGGCGGGCGGAACACCTCGAGCATCGGCACGCCGGTGATCCGCGCCATCGTCGTGCGGGCCACGGTGAGCTCGGCCTGCACCCGCCAGGCCGGGAGGGCGGTCAGGTCGGGGTGGTTGGTGGTGTGGTCGCCGATCGGGTAGCCTGCCGCCGCGATGGCCCGCCACACCGCCGGGTCGTTGCGCGCGGCCGCCGCGTACGGGAAGAACGTGGCCGGGACGCGCTCCGCCTGGAGGACCGCGAAGATCTGCTTGGTCGCCGTCACGCCCCACCCGTCGTCGAACGTGAGCGCCACGACGCGCCGCGTCCGCGGACCGTGGGAGAGGACGGGGATCGCGACGCCGGTGACCACCTGCTGCGCCGGGTTACCCACGCTGTCGCCGCTCGGGACCGGCGCCGAGGCGTTCGGGGAGGCACTGGGGGCGGGCGCCGCCGACCCGGCGGCGGGCAGAGCGTCGGGGACGGGCGAGGGTGTCGCGGCGCTCGGCACCGGCGGTTCCGGGACGCCCGGCCTCGTCCAGGCGGCGGGCACCAGGAGGCCGAGACCGAGCGACGCGACGAGCGCGATGGCGATCTGGACGGCGGCGGAGCGGGGGGTCGGGCGGTGCATGGTGCGCCCGCTCATCGTAGGCCCTCGCTCGCCGGGGCCCCGCCGGCGCGCCTCCCGGGCAAGGCGCGGTAGTCTTTCGGTGTACGGGACTATTTGGGTGCCGAACCGAGCACCGTCACCACAAGGACGCTGGATGGCCAGGACGCGACAGGCCGGGGGCGCCGCGACGAGCGGCACGGCAGGCAATCGGGGCGAGCGGCAGGGCAGGCCAGCGGCCGCGCGTCGCCACGACCCCAACTACAAGTGGGTCGCCCTGTCCAACACCACGCTGGGCGTGCTGATGTCGGCCATCGACGGTTCGATCGTGATCATCTCGCTGCCCGCCATCTTCACGGGCATCGGGATCAACCCGCTGGACCCGGGCAGCACCAGCTACCTGCTGTGGATCATGATGGGCTACCTGCTCGTCACCGCCGTGCTGGTCGTGGCCTTCGGCCGGCTGGGCGACATCTACGGCCGGGTCCGCATGTACAACGGCGGGTTCGTCATCTTCACGCTCGGCTCGTTACTCCTGGCGGCCACGCCGTTCACCGGGTCGACGGGGGCGATCTGGATCATCGGGATGCGTCTGGTCCAGGGCGTCGGCGGGGCGTTCCTGTTCGCCAACTCGCAGGCCATCCTGACCGATGCGTTCCCGCCTGAGCAGCGCGGCCTTGCCTTCGGCATCAACGGCATCTCGTTCCTGGCCGGGCAGTTCGTGGGCCTCGTGGTGGGTGGGATCCTGGCCGCCATCAACTGGCGGCTGGTCTTCTTCGTGAGCGTGCCGGTGGGCCTGGTGGGCACCATCTGGGCATACCTGCGCCTCGAGGAGCTGGGAACGGCCACTCGTGCGCGGATCGACTGGCCCGGCAACCTCACCTTCGCGGCGGGGCTGACCGTGCTCCTGATCGGCATCACGTACGGGATCCAGCCCTACGGCGGCGACAGCATGGGCTGGACCAACCCGTTCGTCCTGACGATGATCGCGGCGGGCCTCGTGCTGCTCGGCGTGTTCGTGTGGGTGGAGCAGCACACCGCCGAGCCGCTGTTCGACCTCGACCTGTTCCGCATTCGGGCGTTCAGCGCCGGCAACCTGGCCGGCTTCCTGTCGGCGCTCGGGCGCGGTGGCCTGTCGTTCATGCTGGTGATCTGGCTGCAGGGCATCTGGCTGCCGCTGCACGGCTACGACTTCGCCGACACGCCGCTCTGGGCGGGCATCTACATGCTCCCGCTGACCGTGGGCTCGCTGGTCTTCGGGCCGCTGTCGGGGTACCTCTCCGACCGCTTCGGGGCGCGGCCGTTCGCCACGGGCGGCATGCTGCTGACCGCGGCCTCGTTCGTCGGCCTCATGCTGCTGCCGGTGAACTTCCCGTACTGGGCGTTCGGCGGGCTGCTGCTCCTGAGCGGCCTGGCCGGCGGGCTGTTCTTCTCGCCCAACATGGCGGCCATCATGAACAGCGTGCCGGCCCGCCAGCGGGGGGCCGCCGCCGGGATGCGGGCCACGTTCCAGAACAGCGCCTCGGTGGTCTCGATCGGGCTCACCTTCACGCTCATGATCGAGGGCCTGTCCGCGCCGCTGCCCAAGGCGCTGAACCAGGGCCTGGTGGCACACGGCGTGCCCGCCGCGCTGGCGGCGCAGATCGCCCACCTGCCGCCCGTGTCGAGCCTGTTCGCCGCGCTCCTCGGCTTCAACCCGATGGCGACGCTGCTGCCGGCCTCGGTGCTCCACGCCCTGCCCGCCGGGCAGGCGGCCATCCTGACCGGCAAGGAGTTCTTCCCCGGGCTGATCGCCGCGCCGTTCGGACAGGGGCTGCTGGTGGTGTTCGTCGCGGCGGCGGCGATGTCGCTCGTGGCCGCGTGGGCCTCGTGGATGCGCGGGGGGCGCTACGTCCACGCGGAGGTGCCGGCCGCCGGGTCCTCCGCCGGGTCCTCCGCCGGGTCCTCCGCCGGCGAGGTCAGTACTCGCCTTTGATCACGAAGAACGAGCCGCGGATCGTGCCGGCCAGCTTCGATTTCTGGCGCGCGAACTTGAACTTGGCGAGCTCGGCCGGGACGTCCATCCCTTCGGAGAGCTTGAACCCAACGGCTCGCTTGCCCGCGTCGTCGAGCGTGTACAGGACGTTGACCGACAGCCCGCTCTCGTAGAACACATAGGCCCACTTGATGTTCTCGACCTGGAACACCGTCGCCTCCAGCGGGCGGGACGCGATCTCGATGCCGCGCTCGTCGCGCAGGATGCGGTGGACCCACTCGACGGTGTCGGCGGCCTCGGCCGCCGGCTCCACCGTGAAGTCGTGGCCGTACTTGTTCTTGAAGTAGCGGGCCTCGTTGGCCCGCAGCCCGGCCAGCGCGGCCGCGACCGGCGAGGACTCGACACCCGTGGTCGAGACGCTGGTGAAGTCCACGATCGGGGACATCAGACGCTCCTGTGGCCCGGCGGGCCGTGGTGCTCGGGCGCCGGGCCGGCTCGCTCGAGCGGGAGGGTACCGCGGAGGCGCCTACCCAGCCGGGCGTCGTGCTTCGCCGGTCGCCGCGTGCAAGCCGGTCGCCGCGTGCAAGCCGGCCGCTGACCGCTGGGCGGGCACTGACCGCTGGGCGGGCACTGACCGCCAGTCGGCCGCTGACCGCTGGGCGGGCACTCCGTCGCACGACGCCCAGGTGCCGGGCAGATCGATGCGCGTCGACGCGCAATCCGCCCCCGCGTGGGCATCGCCCATGACCCTCCGCGCGCCAGGTTGACCGCCCGGCGGGCACGTGTGCCAGGTTGACCGCCCGGCGGGCACGTGTGCAGGTTGACCGCCCGGCGGGCAGCGGCGGGAGCCGGCCGGCGGCCCCGTCTCGACCCGCTGAGCCGGCCGCACCCCCACCCCGTGGCGCCGCCCATGGCAGCGCCAAACGTCCCGTAAACGATCTCGTTTCGGAAACTGTTGACAGTCAACTTCTGGCCTCTATGATGCGGGCCAATGAGCAGTCTGCGACCCTTCCGAGCGCTTCGACCCCAGCCCCACCAGGCGGCCGCCGTCTCGGCCGTCCCGTACGACGTGGTGAACGCGGTCGAGGCCGCGTCCCTAGCCCAGGGAAACCCGCTCAGCTACCTGCGCGTGTCCCGCGCGGAGATCGAGCTGCCCGCGGGCACCGAACCGTACGCCGATGCCGTCTACGCCACCGCGGCCGCCAACTTCGCGCGCCTGCGAGCCGCGGCGCCGCTCGTGGTCGAGGCCGCGCCCGCGCTCTACCTCTACCGCCTGCGCATGGGCGCCCACGTCCAGACCGGCATCGCCGCCACCTTCTCGGTGGAGGAGTACGAGCGCGACGTCATCGCGAAGCACGAGAAGACGCGCAAGGACAAGGAGGACGACCGCACCCGCCACATCGTCGCGCTGCGAGCCCAGACTGGCCCCGTCTTCCTCACCTACCCGGCAGTCGCCTCGATCGACGCGCTCGTCGCCGCGGCCACCGACGGCCCGGCCGCCCGCGACCCGCTGTTCGACTTCGTGGCGCCCGACGGCGTCGCCCACACCGTGTGGCCCGTCACCGAGGCTGAGGCGGCGCAGCTCGTCGCGGCCTTCGGCGGCATTCCCAAGCTGTACATCGCCGATGGACACCACCGGGCCGCGAGCGCCATGCGCGCCCGCCACGCGATCGCCGAGGCGGGGACCGGCGCACAGGCCGAGGGCGCGTCCGGCGACGGCGAGACCGAGGCCGACTGGTTCCTGGCCGTGGCCTTCCCGCACGACCAGATGCAGATCCTGCCGTACCACCGGGTCGTGAGGGACCTCAACGGCCAGACCGCGTCCCAGCTGCTCCACGGCATCCGCGCGCGCGGCATCTCCGTCGAGCCGGGCACGGACACCCCCGCCGGCCCGGGCGAGGTCTCGATGTACCTCGCCGGCGCCTGGCACCGCCTGGTCCTCGCCCCCGCCGCGCCGAACGCGGCCCCCGCGGACCGCCTTGACGTCTCGCTCCTCCACGACCAGATCCTGGCGCCGCTCCTGGGCGTCGGCGATCCCCGCACCGACAAGCGGATCGACTTCGTGGGCGGCATCCGCGGCCCCAAGGCCCTCGCGGGTGCCGTGGACGCCGGCACGGCGGCCGTCGCGTTCGCCATGCACCCCACGCAGATCGGGGACCTGATGGGCATCGCGGACGCGGGCGAGATCATGCCCCCCAAGTCCACCTGGTTCGAGCCCAAGCTTCGCGACGGGCTCCTCGTCCACCTGATCTAGCCCAGCGCCCTCTGCCGCCCGCCAGCGCCGACGCCGCCACCCCGCCCCCGCCCGCCCAGCCCGCCGAGCCCGGACGCGCCCCTGCGCCGGCCCGCGCGGACCCGGACCGCCCCCCCATCGCACGGAGAGCC
>JAKAMV010000721.1 GCA_021812735.1 Chloroflexota bacterium
AGCGAAGACTTGATCCCACGATTCGACCGGCGGGGGAGACGTGCCCCGAGCGCCGCTGTGCGACGCTGTCTCCCGCTGCCGAGCCCGGCCAGACGGTGCACGAAACCTGCAGGCGCGTGTGTGGCCACAGGTTCGCGGCCCGCGCATCCTACACGGCATCCGCAATGTGCGCATCCAGACCGGGGGTGACGCAGGACGCGAACAGCCCCCCGGACGACAATGCGGGGGTGCATTCGGGCCTCATGACCGTCGGGGCGTGATCCGCCTCCACCGTCCCCGCAACCGCAACCTCACCATCGTGATCGCCGCGCGCGTGCTCATGAGCGCGTCGCGCGCGCTCGCCGGCGTGGTTGTACCCGTGTACGTGGCCGTGATCGGTTTCAGCGCGCTGCAGCTGGGCGAGCTTGCCGTCGCGGTGGCCCTCGCCACCGCCGTCCTGTCGACCGTCATCGGCCTCGCCTCGGACCGCATCGGCCGCAAGCCGTTCCTGGTCGTCGTGCCGCTGCTGGCGGCCGGGGCCGGGCTCGCGTTCGCGTTCTCGCGCTCGCCCGCCGTCCTGTTCGTCGCGGCCTCCGTGGGGAGCTTCGGCCGCGGTGCCGGCGCGGGCGCCGGCATGGTCGGGCCGTACCAGCCGGCGGAACAGGCGCTGGTGACCGAGATCACGCCGCCGGTGCGCCGCAACATCGCATTCGGCCGGCTCGCGTTCGCATCGAGCGTGGGGGCGCTGATCGGCGGCCCCCTCGCGCTGCTGGCCGGCCAGGCGGGTCCGGGCGGCGAGGCGGCGACCGCGGCATTCCGCGTCCCGTTCCTCGCCACGGCCGTGCTCGCCGCGGCGGCCGGCCTGCTGGCGCTCGGACTCCGCGAACCCCGGCGGGCACCGTCACCCGACGGGCGTGGCCGGGGGCTGCGGCTGCCGCGACGCTCGATGCCCCTCCTGATGCGCCTCTGGGCGACCAACAGCGTCAACGGCCTGGCGGTCGGGATGTTCGGCCCGTTCGTGACCTACTGGTTCTTCCGTCGCTACGGCGTGGGACCGGGGCAGATCGGCGTGCTCTTCGCCGTGATCAACGCGGCGACGGCGGCGTCGACCCTGACGGCGGCCGGGCTCGCGCGCCGCTGGGGGCTGGTTCGCACCGTGACCATGGTGCGGGTGATCCAGGCGGTGCTGCTGGTTCCGATGGTGCTGGCTCCGTCGTTCGTGGCGGCCGGCGCGGTGTACCTGGTCCGCATGGTCGTGCAGCGCATCGGCATGCCGCTGCGCCAGTCCTACGTCCTGGCGATGGCCGACCCGGGGGAGCGCGCGGCGGTGGGGGCCCTGTCGAACCTGCCCAGCCAGGCGACCATGGCCGTGGCGCCGCTGGCGGCGGGCTACCTGTTCGACGAGGTGAGCCTGTCGCTGCCGTTCGTGATCGCCGGGGCTCTGCAGCTGGTGAATGCGGCACTCTACTGGGGGTTCTTCCACGGGTTGCCGCCCGAGGAGGAGGTTGCGGCAAGGGCGGCGGCGGCCGCACGGTCGCCCTGACACGATCTCCGGAGACAGTGCCCCGTGGGTCGCGCTAACCGCGCTCTCGCTGCAGGCGGTGCCGCGTGGTCACCTCGACACGGCCCCGCTCGTCGGCCGCAGGGTGCTCGACCAGCGCGATCAGCCGGCTGGTCATGAAGCGCCCCGTGCGGACCGGCTGGCCCGTGCGCGTCACCTCGCGCACCTCGACCACCCCCCGGGAGGTCACCACCTCGATCCGACGACCGGCCCGGGTGGCGACGATCTCGAAGGTCTGGACGCCCTGACCGGTGTCGACCACGGCCTCGACTCGATCGCCCTTCATGGGTGAACGATACTCCGGCATCGCACGCTGACCGCGCCGGGCGCCGGGGTGGCGCCGACCCGCCCGCCGGCTGCGGTATCATCCGCACGCTTGCGGTGGCGAGTGGCCTAACGGTAAGGCACCTGACTCTGGATCAGACCTTGACCGGTGCGAACCGGGACGATGCTCGCGCCGCCACTCTCCACCACAACATCTTGTGGTCCATGGCGCGTGCCACCCCACCAGTTGTGGTGATTCGCCGCTCCGTCACCTGACTCACGGACTCCGATTCGCATCCGCGTCACCTGAGCACGCCGTTCGCCGGCGTGAACCCGGGGGCGCGAGAAGGAGCATCGGAGATGTCCACGCTCCCATCCATGGCCGCGGCCCGCGCCGCCTGGCTCGCCGACGCACGCCGCCGCAACCTCTCCCCGCGCACGATCGCGGGCTACGACGCGGTGAGCGCCCGCCTCGCGCGCACCCTCGACCCGGGCGGGCAGGCGGGGCTCGACGCCCTGTCGCTCGACGGTGTGCGCGCCTGGCTGGACGCCCGCGCCGGCCTGCGGCCGGCCTCGCGGCGCACCTACATCCGCACCCTCCGGGCCTGGAGCGCCTGGTGCACCGACGAGTACGGGCTGCCCGCCGATCCGCTCCGCCGGCTCCAGGCGCCGCGGGTGCCCCGCACCCGGCCCGGCCTGTTCACGCCCCAGCAGCTGCGCACCCTCCTGGCGGTGGCGACGCCGGCCACCGCCTACGCGATCACCGTCCTGGCCGAGACGGGGCTGCGGGCCGGCGAGGCGGTGGCGCTCGAGCTCGCCGACCTGCGCGACGGCGCGCTCCTCGTCCGCCACGCCAAGGGCGGCCGGGACCGCTGGGTGCCCCTCTCGCCGCTGCTGGCCCGCGCGACCGGCATCTATCTGGCCGAGATCCGCCCGCTGCTCGCCCGCCCCGGCGAGCCTCACCTGCTGGTCAGCCCGGGCCGCCGAGGCTGGAGCGCGCGCGGGCTGCACCACGCCGTCGCGCGCGCCGGCCGGCTTGCCGGGATCGAGGGGGTGCGCTGTTCGCCCCACACGTTCCGGCACCAGTTCGCCCACGATCTCGCCATGGACGGGGCCCAGCTCTTCGTGCTGCGGGACCTGCTCGGCCACGCCACGCTCGAGCTCGTCGGCCGCTACGCCGGCCCCACCGAGGCCGACCTGCGGCACGAGCTCGCCACGCATTCGCCGCTCGCACGGGCCCTCGCCGCAGCGTCGACCCCGCCGCTCAGGCCGCTTGAAGGCACTGCTCCAGCGGGGAGGACGCCTCGTGCACGGCGGCGAGGTCCTCGACCGTGACGGCCGTGTAGCGCCGCCGCACCTGATGCGCGTAGTCCGCACTCCAGCCCATCATCGCCGCGAGCTGGTCGTCGCTGCGCCCGCTGCGGGTGTAGCTCGTCGCGAACGTGCGGCGCAGGGCCTGGATGCCGAGGCCGTCGCTGCCGCGCGCTCCGGGCGCGACCATGCCGAGCCGCACCAGAAGCCGACGGAACTGCGCGCTGACCTCCCGGCCGCCGGCCGGGCCGCCGTCGGCGCGCAGGAACACGTGGTCGGTCTCGCTGGCCGGCCGCACCGCGCGATAGCGCAGCAACGCCTGCCATGCCGTGGGGCCCAGGGGCACCTGCCGCTCCTTGCCGAACTTGCCGACCAGGGTGACGGTGCGCGTCTCGGGGTGGATGCCACCGAGCCGCAGGCTCAGGGCATCGCCCCGCCGCGCGCCGCCGTCCAGCGACACGGCGAGGAGCGCGGTCAGGCGACGGTGCATGACCGAGTCGTGGGTGGCGAGGTACGTGAAGATCTCGCGGACCTGGGCACGCGTGAACACGACCGGCGGGTGCTCGGGCTCCGGGAAGTCCCGCCCGCCCAGCCGAACCGAGATGGGCAGCCGCCCGGTCTCGTGGAGCCAGGCGACGAAGGACCCGAGCACGCGGCGGTACGCGTTCCGCGACGTCGCCCGGATCGGCGCACCGGTGCGGGGGTCGAGGCGGCGCTCCAGCACCCAGTTCACGCGCTCCCCGGTGAGGTCCACCGGGCGGAACGGCTCGTCGGTGTACCGGGCCAGCTCGGCGCGAAAGGTCAGGAGCTTCTGGCGGTAGTCGCGGCCCTGCTCGCTCAACTGGGGCGCGGTCGCGGTCGGCGCAGCTGGCGCGAGGCGCCCCGGCTGCGCGTTGTCGGGCAGTCGCGCCACCGAAACGGGAAGGGCCGGCTGTCGGCCCCGTTTCGCCGCGGCAAACTCGTCGATCAGCGCATCGTCGATCGGGCTCTCGATGGTCAGCACCTGGGGGCGAGCCGGCGGCAGGGTCTGCAGGTCGAACGAGGTCACGAGTCGCTCCTTGAGCGTGCGCTGCGCCGTGCGACGGCGGCCATCGAAGTGAGGGCGACGGAGTGTTGGGACGACGCTGCGTGTTGTCAAGGGGATCCCATGGAGTCCCCGGCGGCGCGGCTGCCGCCAGGGCCGACTGGGCGTGTCGTGGGGCGCGGGTTGTCGCGCCCGCACAAGAGGTCCATCGAGTGGGCCTGGCATGGCGCCCGATCCAGCTCTCCACCGCGCAGCGCGAAGCACAGACCGCTGCCGCGTCTTGGGCAGGCCCGAAACCGTGACACCGCCGGAGCCAGTTGACGAGCGGACCGGTCTGCATAGGCTCCCGCCGTCGTCCGATCCGCTACCGCGAGGCACAGAGATGCAGCAGATCCACGAGCGAGTACTGGCAACCGCCGCGGCTGGCGCCGGGTCGCTCAGCACACGCCAGCAACTGGAGCGGTATGGCCCGGAGTTCCTCGCCTGGTGCGAGGACCGCGGGGCGGTGTTCACCGTGGTCGACGCCGCGGCCCTGCGCGAGGCGTACCTCGCCGACCTCGCCCGGCGCGATCGCTTCGCGACCAGCCAGCAGCGCAAGTTCGCGGGCTGGATCGTCAACCGATTGGCGGCGGCCGCGGATCTGCTCGCGGCCCGCGCGCACCCTCGTCCAATCCCGGAAGGGGCCCGAACGCAGTTCGTGGACGGACTTGTCCCCAACAGCCGCCTCGACCGTATCGTCCAGACGCTCCTGGACGAGGCGCCCTCACCGAGGCGCCGAGCCGTCCTTCGATGTCATGCCGGGCAGTTCCTCGCGTGGTGCCGCGAGACCGATCTCGACCCCGAGGCGGTGGGGCTGGTCGAGCTCGAAGCGTATCGGGCGTGGATACGGGCGCGGGGCCGCAGGGCCGAGTCGCCACTCGTCGTCGCCCGCAAGATCGTGCGGGCCATCCATCCGCCTGCGGTGTGGTGGTGAGTGCGCCGGACCGTGATCGTGGTGCCCGTCGGACTCAGAGCAAACGGCCTGTCCGTGGCCATGAGAAAGTCCCCACTGGTGGCCATGTAGAAGTCCCCACCCTCGGCTGATCAGACGAGCCACCGGGCGCAGCCCCGGGGCTGGACGATGACGGTGTTCCGACCCATCAC
>JAKAMV010000722.1 GCA_021812735.1 Chloroflexota bacterium
TGAACTCGGGAATCTGGTCGGCCATCGCGCCGAGGATGCCACGGACGGCTGCGGCACCGGACGCGAAAGCCGCGTGCAACGCCGTCGCTTGGCGCGCCGAGGCGGGCTGGAGGGGAGGCGGCCTATCGTCGGTGCAGGACCAGCCACGCGAAGCGGAGGGACCGCGATGCCCACCCAGACCGCCGCTGCCCCGCCGGGCGCCACTGCCGAGGACCTCAGGTTCCTCGACCGCCACGGTTCCAAGCTGAGCAAGTCCACGATGCGCGCGAACTGGATGCGCCGGCTCGGTGACAAGCCCGACCGCAGCGGCCAGGCCCTCGCGACGCGATCGCCCGAGGTGATCCGCGACTGGTCGGAGCGCCGCAAGGCGACGCCGGTCGCCGCGACCCGCGGCCCCGAGGGGAAGCCCAGGACGCTGCGCCTTGACTTCGGGGACACGGGTGTCCGGGACGGACGGGGCCGCCTACGCGAGTCGATCAGCTGGGACGACTGGCTGCGCGTGTTCCAGGATCGCAAGCTCGTGTTCCTGTACCAGGAACGGAGTCGTGACGGTTCGGATTCGAGCTTCTTCCGACTCGACAGCCCCACCCGCGAGGAAGGCTGATGGGCGAGGACCGGCAGGCGCCAGAGCCGATGCGCCTGCCGGGCTTCGATCGGCATGACCCGGACCCCGGGGAGGACAAGGGACCGTCGGAGATCTCGTCGATCGTCACGGACCCGCCGAACGCCCCCGGTCGCGAGGACGCCGGCCAGGCCACGACCGGCACGCGCGCAATCCCGGGCGGCGAGGCGGCGGCCGCAGGGGACCTTGGCGAGGACGCCGCCCTCGAGGACGATCGCTAGGCGCGTCTACGCTGGTGGCGAAGCTGGGATTCCAGCTCGGCGCCACGCCAACCCCATGGGGTTGGCTCCGGTCGTAGGCATCCATGGATCTGAGGGCATGGCGTAGCGGGTCACCGGCCACTCGGCCCAGACGTCTTGACAGGTGCGTCTCCCACCATCCTCATCGTGCGGTCAACACCCGGTCCCGCTCCGAAGACGAATGAACAGCCGGCGCGAGGCGGCGGGACCAGGTGCGGCTCCTGCAAGCAGAGTGGAACCGGGGTGACTACTATGGCCCATGGCGGCAAGGATCCTTCGCGTGTTCCTAGCCGAAGGGCGCCGCCAGGCATCAGGATCGAGGCGTTCAGGCCTCGTCGTGGCATCGACATCGTCCCGCCGGAATGGGGAAGGCCGTGGTCCGCGCCCACTTCGCCAAGCCGGGCGTCTAGGCTAGGCTCGGAGGCTGTGTCGACATGGCAGACCGGTGGCGGGGTGCGTTTTCCCAGAATCGCGTTACCGGCACACGCTCCCTACGTCCTAATTGCTTCGTCGTGTTCAATGGAGCGAAGCAGGAGGACGGAAAGCGCGGTCAGGCGTGCGTGACCGTTGATCGGAGGGGATCGTGATTGGCAGAGGGATCGCGCCAGGCATCGCGGCGCTCATCCTGGTCGTTGGCTGCGCGCTCCAGGCGCCGACCCCGTCGGCCAGCTCGGCGCCGATCGCCGTGTCGACGCCCGGCGCGGGCGGTTCGGCCATCGCGACGGCCTCGGAACCCGCTCTGCCTTCGCCTTCAGCGTCACCGGCTCCCACGGCCACGCCGGTACCCACTCCCGCGCCCAGGGACGCCATCGCCGCGCCCCACCCGAAGGTCGTCTTCGCGAAGGTCTCGTCAGCAGTCCAGGCCGCGCTCAAGGCGGCCCCTGACCCCCTCAACCCGGGCCTCGTCGCCGCGATGCCGAGGCTCCTCACCGACTGCCAGAAGGGCGGCACGTTCGGCGACGACCGGCCGTATCGCTGCCTGTTCCTTGCGCTAGGCGCCTACCACGTCTACGTCGACACAGGCGACGACGCGTGGTTCGAGGCGTCGTTGAGCGCCATCAACTACATCTGGAGCACCGAGTATCAGGGCGGCTTGATGATGGACCTGCCGACATGGCGTTCGATCATCAGCGGCGCCTTCGCCGTGCCGTACGCGCGGCCAACAAACGCGATACCGATCCGGCGGAGTCTTGTGGATGCACCGCATCCGGCGGTCACGTACGCGGCCCTCTCCTCGGCGGCCAAGGCTGCGTCGCCCGCCGTTCCCGGCCTCGCCTCCGATGTCACCGAATGCGGAAGACTGAAGGCCGACCGCTCGAACATCGACGACGTCGCCCAGGCCTGCATCGGGGCCGCGCTCGAGGCCTACAAGGCTTACCTCACGACCGGCGACGCGGCGGCCTGGAAGGCGGCCATTTCGGCCGCCAACTACGTCTACAACCACTCGTTGCTGCCGCCCATGGTGATCGGGCGTGGCGGCACCTATGAGAACACCGCCGACCTAGTGACGGGCATCGACCAGATGCTCATCTCCGACGGTCCTCTGTCGGTGTTCGCCGGGCAGGCGCCGTAACTGAGCCCCGGCCGTGGGCCGCCCTCCCCTTCGCGCTGCTGCGGTCGCTGCCCTCCTATGGAGGCATTGATTGGCGGGTCTAGGTGAGGCGGGGCCGCAGCGAGAGGCGAAGCGGTGATGCGCCGAACGGCGGGGTTGGCGGCGTCGGATCTGCGCGGAGATGCGGAAGGCTGGTACCGGGAGGGGGACTCGAACCCCCACGACCTTTCGGCCAGCGGTGTTTGAGACCGCCGCGTCTGCCATTCCGCCATCCCGGCACGGACTCCGCCGCGTCTGCCGTTCCGCCACTTCGCCCAGCTCCATCGTAGCCGAGCGCGGACCGGTGAGGCGGCGCCACTCAGGGCGCGTCAGCCGCCGAGGATGGGCAGCCAGGCGATGCCGAGGGTGACCCCGGCCGCGAACAGCACGTAGCGCGCGGCCCAGGCGACGAGGCCGCCCTCGCGCTCGGCGACCTGGCGCGGCGCCGCCACGAGCATCGCGTAGTAGACAGCCGACGCGGCGAAGAGGAACCCGACCACGCCCAGGTTCGCCTGCAGGCCGCTGAACGAGAGCCCGCGCAGCTGGTCGAGGACGCCGCCCGCCGTGATCGCGTGGACAAGCCGCCAGAAGAGGGTTCCGGTGACGAGGACGAAGGGCGTCATCAGCAGGCGGCGCACGGGGGCTGGCGCGGGCGCGGCTCGGAGGCGCAGCGCGACGGCCAGCACGACGAGGATCCCCGCGATCGCGAGGGCGGGCACGGACGACAGACCGAGCGCCGTCGCCGTGGCGGCCGCGACCAGGATGAAGCCTCCGCTGAACGGCCCGACCGCAGCCGATGTCAGGAACCCGGCGCCGACGGCGTCGCCCGGCGGTCGGCGGATCGCGATGCAGGCGACGGCGCCGGCGATGGCGGTAAGGCCCAGGACGCCGTCGAGCGGCCGGTCGGCGGGCAGCAGCTCGCCCGTCGTGCCCTGCGCGGCGGTCAGCAGCGGCGCGGCGATCGCCATCCAGCCGGCAAGCAGCCAGTCCTCGGCGCGCCACAGCCCAACCGGGGTGGCGCGCCCGACCTCGGCGTTCGTATCCACGCCCGGCCTCAGCCGGGGGCGCGCTGGAACGAGAAGCCTGTGCCATCCATCGTGACGGTCAGGGTGTCGTCGGCGATCCAGGCGTCGACGGCCTGGTCCCGCCCGCCGAGGCCAAGGTGGAGCTTCCCCTGGGGGTCGACGGACCACCGCCCGTCCATCTCGCGGCCGAACCACGTCATGGCCGCGGTGCCGTCGGTCCGGAAGATGGCCTTGGCGCCGGCTCCTGCCCACGTGCCCGGCAGGGAGGCGGTCAGCGGGCGGGCGTCGCGCTGGTCGGGCGGCGGTGCCACGGCGCCCTTGACCATGCTCGCCTCGAGGCGCGCCTTCTCCGCGCCCGCGAGCTGCTCGAGCTCGGCCCTCGCCTCGGCCCGAACGACCTGGTCATGCGAGCGCAGGCTGGGCGCGAGGGTGTGGATGAGGTCCGCCGGACGGTCGAGCGCGCCAGCCTGGAGCGCCGGGTCCGGCAGCCGCTCGAGGTTCACCACGCGTCCGCTGTGCCGCAGGACATAGAGCGCCACATAACCCGCCTCCGGTGCCGCGTTGAAGGCGTCCCGGAACGCGTGGTACCGCCGCCCGCCGACCGCGAGGTAGAGCGTGGGCGACGAATGGGCGCGCCCTCCGCTGACCTGCACCTCCTCGCGCTCGACCGCGCCCTCGACGCGGTCGACGTGGGTGTCGCCGAGGTCACGCGACAGGGCGTCCGCGCCGGTCAGCCCCCGGACGAGGAAGACGATGGCGCCGATGACGCTCGCGGCGCCGATGAGGAGCCGCTGGTTGGCCTCGCCGGCTGGCCCCCGGCCGATGAACATGACCGCGGCGACCATGCCGAGCACAAGGGTCCCGACGAGCTCGTTCTGGCGTCCCGAGCGCGCAATCGGGGCGAGGCGCTGGCGCTGGGCGCTGGACAGGCGCCCGGCGCGGTTCTCGGCGAGGGAGGCCTCGTCGAGGGCGGGTCTCGGCTGATCGGACATCGCGTACCTCCGGGACGACGGGCCGCGCCGCGCGGCCCAAGGCTGGCGATCCGGTCGCGGCGGCCCCCAGGGACATCCGCGTTGGCGCCTGTATGAGCGGTTCGGGCGAGAACGTCAAGAGATCACGTCGTCGTCGCGGGGGCGGGAACCTCCCACGGCACCATGCCGTCTGGTCGGCGATGCCCAGGCAGCGTTCCCATCCCGGTCACGAGGGCCACCCCTCCCGATGCTAGACTCGCCGAGCCTCGCCATTGCCCTCAGGGGGGTCGAACCCGTCGTGGAGGACGCCCGGCCGCTCGACGCCGCCGACGAACTGGTCCAGCGTCGCGACCTGATCCTGATCGAGCAGGCGCGCGACGGTTCGCTCGACGCGTTCAACGGCCTCGTCGAGCTGTACCAGGACCACCTGTTCGCCCTCGTCGTGCGCATGGTGCCGGACCGCGACCAGGCGTCCGACGCTGTGCAGGAGGCGTTCTTCTCGGCCTTCCGCAACCTCCGCTCGTTCCGCGGCGGCAGCGTGCGCTCATGGCTCTGCCGGATCGCGATCAACGCCGCGATGGACCAGCAGCGCCTGCGCAAGCGCCGCCCGTCGCAGCCGTACCCCGAACTCGAGGACGACACGTGGCAGCCGTCGGCCGGACCGGACGCGGATCCCGAGCGGACGGCGCTGGGGATCGAGCGCGGCCGCGTGCTCCATGCGGCGCTCGGCACGATCACGCCCGACCAGCGCAACGCGATCGTGCTGTTCGACGTCGAGGGGTATGACTACCAGGAGATCGCCGACCTGACGG
>JAKAMV010000723.1 GCA_021812735.1 Chloroflexota bacterium
CGCGGCACCCCGCCCAGAACCGCCGGCAGCGTCTCGCTCATCAGCACGGCAGGGCCCACGTTGACGCTGAGCCAGACCGCTGCCGGGAGGGCTGTTGCCGCGTCGAGCGCCGCCTCCAGGCAGGCCAGCTCGAGCACCTCGCCCAGGCCGATCGCGTCGGCCTCGGCGAAGCGCTGGTCGGGTCGAGTGCCGTCGGCGAAGCGCGTGAGGGCCTCGTAGCCGACGATGGCCGTATCGTCGAGTCTCACGATCGGCTGGAAGACCGGTGTGAAGGCGCGCTCGCGGATGACGCTGCTGAGCGTGGCCGTGGCCGCGGCCTGCCCGCGCTCCTGCGCGAGGGCGGGCCCGAGGAGTACGCCGGCAAGCGCCGCGTACTCGGCGATGCTCGGCACCACCGCATCGAGGCGCTCCGCCGCCCCCGCCGAGCGGGTACCGGCGGCCAGGATCCCAAGCAGTCGCGAGCGATCTCGAATCGGGGCGTAGACCACACCGCGCAGATCAGCTCCCGGGAATACCTCGCCGCCGTCATCGGTGGCGCGGCGGGCTGCCGCCGCTTCGACCCAGATCCCCTGCCGGGCCCGTTCGGCAAGGGAGCGCGCCCGGCGGCGAGGCAGAACGCGGGGCGGCGGCGGACAACCGGGTGGCACGACTGCCGCCAGCGACTCCGCACCGCCGGGACCAAAGCGGATGATCGCGGCCACCTCCATCGCGCGCAGCTGGCGCACCTCGGCGCAGATCGCATCCGCGGTTTCGCGGGGCGTGGCGCCCGCGTGCAGGCGTCCCAGCGAGGCGGCCACCGCCAGCCGCTCCCGGTGCGTCGCCTCCAGCGTCGCCTGCTGAGCGCGGACCTGCCCCGCCAGCTGCTCGCTGCGGCCGTAGAGCGCCTGATGCAGCCGGCGCGTCTCGAGCAGGTTGCGGCAGCGCAGCACGACCTCCTCGAGATCGAAGGGTTTCGTGAGGAAGTCGGTGGCACCGGCCGCCAGGGCGCGGTGGCGCGGCTCGGGCTGCGTATCCGCGGTCAGCACGATGATCGGCAGGTAGGTATCGGGTCCGTAGCGGGCCCGCAATGCTGCGAGGAGCTCGTATCCGTCCAGGTGGGGCATGTGGAGGTCGAGCAGGAGCAGGTCGGGCTCAGCGGTCTCCGCCGCCGCCAGCGCCGCGCGGGCGTCGGTGAAGACCGCGACGTTTCGGAATCCCGCCCGCGCGAGCATCGCCTCGAGGAGGTGCGCATTCGCCGCTTCGTCGTCGACGACGAGGATGGTGGCGTCGGTGAGCGTGGCCTCATCCACCGGAGGTCGCCCCGTGCGGCCCGAGCAGTTCGTCCACGAGCGCGAGGAAGCGGGTGACGTCGATCGGCTTTGTGAGATACGCATGAGCCCCGGCGTCGAGCAGGCGCCGGATCTGTCGCTCGGTCGCATCGGCGCTCAGGACGATGACGGGGATCCCCCGTGTCGCCGGGTCGGCGCGCAACCGCTGCAGGACCTCGAAGCCCGGCAGGTCGGGCAGGTGCAGATCGATGAGGATCAGGTCCGGGCGGTGGTCGTGGGCGAGGTGCAGGCCGACCTGCGCCAGCGATGCCGTCAGCAGCCCGATGCCGGAACGGCGTGAGAGGACGTGTTCCACGAGCCGCAGGCTCGCGACGTTGTCCTCCACGTAGAGGACGATCTTCTGGCCGGCGCGCGTTCCAAGCGCACCGTCTGCGGCGTGGCGGAGCGCGTCGCGCTCGGCGGCCGCAGCCTCGGGGCCGTCGACCAACCCCAGCTCCACCCAGAACTGGCTGCCTTCGCCGGGGCTGCTCTGCACCCCGATCGTGCCACCCATCGCCTCCATCAGTGCCTTCGAAAGCGCGAGGCCGATGCCCGTGCCTTCGGTGTCGGTGCGTTCGGCGCCGAGCCGCTCGAAGGGGAGGAAGAGACGCGCCTGCTGGTCGTCGCTGAGGCCGGGCCCGGTGTCGGCGATCGTGATGCGGAACCGCCGCTCCGCGACGACCCGGCAGGAGAGCTGCACGCGCCCTCCGTCGCGGTTGTACTTGACGGCGTTAGAGAGCAGGTTGATGAGCACCTGCTTGATGCGCTGGCGGTCCGCCCACACGTACTGCGTGCACGAGGCGTCGCGGGCGTCCAGCTCGATGCCGCGGGCCGCGGCAAGCGGCCCAACGAGGCCCAGGAGCTCGTCCACAAGCTCCTGTACCTCGACCGGTTCGGGAGAGATCGCCAGCTGGCCGCTCTCGATGCGCGTGATGTCGAGGACCTCGTTGATGAGATCGAGGAGGTGCCGCCCACCCCGCAGGATGTAGCGCACGTGCTCGCGCTGCACGTCGGTGAGCTCCTCGAGCTCGAGGAGCTGCGCGAACCCGATGACCGAGTTGAGCGGCGTGCGCAGCTCGTGGCTCATGCGCGAGAGGAACTCGCGCTTGGCTTGGTTTGCCGCCTCCGCCGCGGCCTTGGCCAGCTCGCGTTCGGCCTCGGCCTCCCGGCGTGCGGTGACGTCGAGCGCATAGGCGACGAAGGCGACCGGTGCTCCATCGGCGGTGTACTCGGGGCGCGCCGTCATCTCCAGCCAGCGCCATTCGCCGGAAGCATTACGGCAGCGCACCTCGGCATGGACCTCGGGTGCCCCTTGCGCAGCCGCGTCCAGCGCCAGGGGCGCCAGGCGGTCGCGATCGTCGGGCGAAAGGTGCTCGTTCCACCAGCCCGGTTCGTGCAGCAACTCCTCAGGGGCGTACCCGAGCAGCCGCGTCACGTTCGGGCTGACGTAGGTGGTGGCGCCGTCGGAGACACGCACCCGGAACATCAGCACAGGGCCGGTGTCGATGAGCGATTCCAGGAACGCCCGCGCTTCGCGCAGCGCGGTCTCCCGCTCGGCCAGCAGGTGGTGGGTTCGCTCCAGGACCGCGCCGAGCTCGCCGATCTCGTCGGCAGCCGGGACGATCGGGGCGCTCGGCCGTCCTTCTGCCAGGGCCTCGGCGTTCTCGGCCAGGCGGCGGATCCGGCGCACGACTCCGCTCGTCAGGAGGAACGCCCCGAGCAGGCCGCCGCCCAAGCCGAGGACGATCCCGGCCCCGACGATCGTGCCGGACGCTGTGCGCAGGCTGGCGCTCGTGGCCGTCCGCTCGGCGAGGAGCCGCTCCTCTTCGGCGGTCATCGCCGCCAGGTCGGCGCGCAGCCCATCCATCAGCGTCTTGCCGCTGGCGAGCTGGGCGGTGAGGGTGTCCGAAACGGTTCCGGCCGGTGGCGGCCCGGCAGCCACGAGGGCGGCCAGAACCCGGAGTTCGGCGCCGCCGTTGGCCCGGATCGCGCCCGCGCGGGCACGCTCGATCGGGTTGTCGGCCACCAGGGTCGTCAGCTGCGCCAGGGCGCCCGGTAACGCAACTTGCGCCGTGGTGTAGGGCGCCAGCCAGGTGCGGTCCCCGGTGAGCAGATACCCGCGCACGCCCGTCTCGGCGTCATCGAGCAGCGCCAGCACGTGTTCGATCTGGGTCTTTACGACCTGGGTGTGCGCGACGAGATCGGCCGACTGGGCCTCGTCGGCCTGCACAAGGAGGAAGGCGCTCGCCGCAACGAGCAGGGCGGCCACGGGCAAGCCGACGACGACGAGCGTTTTGGTCCGCAGCCGGCGGTCCATCCACCAGCGGCTGACTCGCCTGGTCAGATGCAGCACTGTAGAGACCAGTATCGAGGGTTTCGTTCCAACTGGACCCTCACCAATGGTCCTGGCGCGGTGACCGTTCGGCCGGGAGCCCGTAAGGCTATCGGGCGCGGATGATCGGGTCAAGCGTGACGCGACTTGCTCACGAGGCAGACAGCCGGTCGGGATCCTCTAGCAGATCGAGGACCGCGTCGAGGAACGCCGCCGCCGGTGCGCCGTCGACGACCTGATGGTCGAACGTCAGGCTCAGGACCGCGACCGTCCGCACCGCGAGCACGCCGCCCACCACGGCCGGTCGCGGACGGGCCCGCCCAACCCCCAGGATCGCGGTCTGCGGGGGATCGAGCAGCGGTGTGAAGGTATCGACGCGGTACGCGCCCAGGTTTGTGACCGAGAAGCAGGCGCCCTCCATCTCGCGGGCTTCGAGCTGGCCGCGGCGCGCGCGCTCGGCGAGCGTCTCGATCGCGGCGCCGATTTCGGCGAGGGGGCGCCGATCCGCGTCCCGGACGACCGGGACGAGCAGGGCATCCTCGACCGCCACCGCGACCCCGATATCGATCCGGTCGGGGGTGACGAGCCCGTCGGGGGTCAGCCAGGCCGAGAGCCGAGGATGGGCGCGGAGGGCGAGGGCACAGGCACGTACGATCGCCTCGGTGTACGTCGTGCGGCGGCCCCACGCCGTCGACCAGGTCGCGAGGCGTGCCGCCAGCTCAGTCAGGTCGGCCTCCGCGGTCAGGGTCACCTGGGCCGTCGCCAGGTGGCCGGTGCGGAGCCGATCGGCGATCCGGCGCCGCGTCAGGCTGAGGAGGGCGGGCGGCGCAGTAGAACCCGCTGCCGAGCCGCCTGACGGGGCCGCGGCCGCGCGCACATCGGCCTCCACGATCCGGCCACCCGGGCCGCTCCCCGTGACGAGGGCCAGGTCCACCCCGAGTTCACGAGCCAGGCGCCTGGCGGCCGGCGATGCGGGGGCCGGCGATAGCGCGGTTCGCGGCGCCGAGGCTGGTACGGGGCCCGTTGGCCCCGCCGTGGCCGCGGCGGGCGGGTACGCGACGCCTGTGGACGGTGGGACACCCGCGGTCGACGGCGTTCCGGTCGACGGTGCCTCGGCTGCCGCCACGTCGGCCGCACCGGTCTCGAGCACCGCGAGCACCGCCTCCTGGGGGACGACGGCGCCCGGCTCGACGAGCAGCTCAGCCACCCGGCCGGCAGCCGGGGCGCGCACCTCGGCCGACACCTTCTCCACCTGGATCTCCGCGATCAGGTCGCCCTCGGTCACCGTCGCGCCGGGCTCGACGAACCAGGTGACCAGCACCCCTTCCTCGACCGCATCGGAGAGGCGGGGCATCAAGATCTCGCGGCGCATTGCTCCTCCCGTTCTTGGTCGGGGCGCCGGCCGGCCCTGCGCTGGCCGCAGGGCCGTATCCGACGCCCGTCGTGTCGCTCAGGCGAGCAGCTGTTTCGCCGCGGCGACGATCTTCTCGCGGTTGGGCAGGCAGAACTGCTCCAGCGGCCGTGAGTAGGGGATCGGCACGTCCGGGTACGCCAGCCGGGCCGGCGGCGCGTCGAGGCTGTCAAACGCGCCCTGAACGGCGGTGGTGATT
>JAKAMV010000724.1 GCA_021812735.1 Chloroflexota bacterium
GCTGCTGCGGGGTTACCTCTCGCGCCAGACGCGGGGTCGGCCCTGGTGCACCGCGAAGTTCGCCATGAGCCTTGACGGCAAGATCGCGGCGCACACCGGGGACGCGCGCTGGATCAGCGGTGAGGAATCCCGTCGCTACGCGCACGCCTTGCGCGACCGCGTCGACGCCGTGATCGTGGGTGTGGGGACGGTGCTGGCCGACGACCCGCGCTTGACCGTGCGTCCCGTGCCACGGGACGGCCGGGGGCCGCGCCGGATCGTGGTCGACAGCCGACTCCGGACGCCGCTCGGTTCGGCAGTGGTCGCTCCGGACCTCGGCGCCGGCACGACGATCGCCTGCGTGGACGACGTGCCCGTCGACGGCCAGAGCGCCCGTCACGCTCGTGCTCAGGCTGCCGGTCGGCTTGCCGAACGAGGCGTCGAGCTCCTCGCCCTCCCCGCCGGCCCCGATGGGCGGGTCGACCTGCGGGCCCTCAGCGCGGCTCTGGGGCGGCAAGGCCTCAACGAGGTGCTCGTCGAGGGGGGCGGCGAGCTGCTCGCCGGTTTCATCGCAGCGGGACTCGTCGACGAGCTGGAGTTCTGTCTCGCGCCGCTCGTGATCGGTGGCCGCGCGGCGGTTTCCCCGGTCGAGGGGGATGGCGTGGAGCGGGTGGCGCTGGCGCCGCGCTTCGAGCTGATCGAGCAGACCCGGCGGGGGCCGGATCTCTGGGTGCGGGCGAGGCCCGTCTGCGTCGCAGGAGGCAGGTGATGTTCAGTGGCATCGTGGCCGGCACCGGCCGGTGCGTTTCGCTCCAACGGTCGCGCGGCGGGGCGCTCCTGACCGTGGAAGCCCCTGGGATCCTCGACGGCGTCGAGGACGGCGAGAGTGTCGCGGTCGCGGGTGTCTGCCTGACCGCAGTGAGGGGTTCCGCGCCCGGCACGGTGGCCTTCGACCTCATGCCCGAGACGCTGCGCCGCTCGACCCTGGGGGGGCTTACGACCGGCAGCGCGGTGAACCTGGAGCGCTCGCTCCGGCTCGGAGACCGTATCGGCGGCCATTTCGTCCAAGGCCACGTCGACGGGACGGCCGAAGTGATCACCGTGGTGGCGGACGGGGATGCGCGGCTGGTGCGGTTCCGGTTCGCCGATCCGCGGCTGCGTCGCTACGTGGTGGAGAAGGGCTTCATCGCCCTCGACGGGGTCAGCCTGACGGTGGTGGAGCCGCTCGCGGACGGGTTCAGCGTCTCGCTCGTCCGCACCACGCTGGAGGTGACGACCCTCGGCGGGCTGGTGCCCGGCGCGTCGGTCAACGTGGAGGTCGACCTCTTCGCCCGCTACCTCCTGGATCGCGTGCCGGGGACGGAGGTAGGCCCGGACCCCATGCGGTTCGCGGCGGAGGCCAGCGATGGCGGCCGCTGAGACACGCGGGCGGCCGATCGGCGCAGGGTGGCCGATGATCGACGCGGCGATCCGGGAGCTCCGCGCCGGCCGTCCCATCGTGCTCCTCGACGACGCCGAGCGCGAGAACGAAGGCGACCTGGTGATCGCGGCGCAGTTTGCCACGCCGGAGTGGATCGCCTTCTTCATTCGCGAGGCGCGCGGCCTGGTCTGCGTGGCCCTGGAGCCCGAGCGCCTCGACGCGCTCGAGATTCATCCGATGGCCGCCCGCAACACGTCGCCCCAAGGGACCGGGTTTGCGGTGAGCGTCGATGCGGTCGGTGTTTCCACCGGCGTCTCCGCGGCCGACCGGGCGGCCACCGTGCGCGCGCTGATCGATCCGGTCACGACGCCCGACGACCTGCTCCGGCCCGGCCACGTCTTCCCGCTGCGCGCCGCCGAAGGCGGTCTGAACGAGCGGCGCGGGCACACGGAAGCGGCGATCGAGCTCTGCAGGCGCGCGGGCCTCTTCCCCGCGGCGGTCATCGCGGAGGTCATGAACCCCGACGGCACGATGGCGCGGCCCCCAGAGCTGGCGGCGTTCGCCGGCAGCCACGGCTTCTCGCTGCTGACGATCGAGGCGCTCGCCGGTCGGACGGACGGCGCCCGGGTTTCCCGTGCGGCCCCTCCCCGTGTGGCCCACCCTCCAGCGGCGCGGCGGGCGGCGGAGACCAGCCTTCCCACGCGCCACGGGCGTTTCCAGCTGCTCGTCTACGAGCGTGGCGAGGGGTGCAACAACGACGTCGCCCTCGTGCTCGGGGAGCCGCGGGACGAAACCGCCCTGGTGCGGATCCACTCCGAGTGCTTCACCGGCGACGTGCTGGGCTCCCTGCGCTGCGACTGCGGTGAGCAGCTCGAGAGCGCCCTCGCCGCGATCGCCGCGGCGGGCGGCGGCGTGCTCGTCTACCTGCGCCAGGAGGGGCGCGGCATCGGGCTCGTCAACAAGGCGCGGGCCTACGCCCTACAGGACGGCGGCCTCGACACCGTGGACGCCAATCTTGCCCTCGGTTTCCCAGCCGATCTGCGCACCTACACCCGCGCGGCCGCGATCCTGGCCGATCTCGGCATTGCGCGTGTCCGCCTGCTCACGAACAACCCGGCCAAGGTCGAGGGCCTAGAACGGGCGGGGATCTCGGTCAGGGAACGCATTCCGCTGCAGGTGTCGCCCGGGCCGCTCAATCTGCGCTACCTCGCGACGAAGCGCGACCGGCTAGGGCACCAGCTGGAGCTCCCATGACGGAGAAGCTTGCCGTGTTGGACGAGGCGCTTGACGGGCGTGGCCTGCGGATCGCCATCGTCGCCTCGCGGTTCCACCGGGAGATCGTCGACCACCTCGTCGAGACGGCACTCGACGAGCTCCGCGGCCTGCGCGTCTCCGAGGAGGCGGTCGCGATCTACCGCGTGCCCGGTGCCTTCGAGCTGCCGCTGGCCGCGCTGGCGGTGCTGCGGCGGGTGGAGCCACCCGATGCCGTGATCTGTCTAGGCGCGGTGATCCGCGGGGAGACGCCCCACTTCGACTTCGTGGCCGCGGGCGCCGCGGAGGGGATCCTGCGCGTCGGCCTCGATACCGGTCGACCGGTCATCTTCGGTGTCCTCACGACCGACACGGTCGAGCAGGCCTGGGACCGGGCCGCCGGCCGCGTTTGCCGCGGTCGGGACGCCGCGCGCGACGCGGTGGCGATGGCCCGGCTGCTGGAGCAGGTCGCGGGGTCCGACCCGCGTGCGCCTGATCCGGCCCGCACCGAGCCGGACCGCCCCTGACCAGTCGCATCGGGGCGCGGCGGACCGAACCGACGGTTCAGGGTACGATGCCGCCGTGGACGGCGACCGGTGCACCGATGGTTCCGCAGCTCCCGTCCGTGCGTTGCATGCCGGTCGCCCGGTCCGGGTGCCCGCGTGACGGCTGAACAGGCCGAGCGCCTGGGGATCGGACCCAGCGAAGCGTATCGGCTGGCGGCGATCACGTCGCCAGGAGAACTGGGCCGGCTCATGGAACGGGCCGTCGCGGTGCGGGACGAACGCGGGAGCGGCACCATCACCTACTCTCCCAAGGTCTTCATCCCGCTCACGAAACTCTGCCGCGACGTCTGCCACTACTGCACGTTCGCCCGGCCGCCGAGGCGCGGTGAGGCTGGCTACCTGCGCAGCGACGAGGTTCTGGCGCTCGCCCACGCCGGTGCTGCGGCCGGCTGCCACGAGGCGCTCTTCACGCTCGGGGACAAGCCGGAGCGGCGCTACCAGGTGGCGCGCGAGGAACTCGCCAGGCTCGGCCACGCCACCACTATCGGGTACCTTGCTGAGGTGGCCGGCGCGGTGCTGCGCGAGACGAGCCTGCTCCCGCACGTCAACCCCGGGGTGATGGAGCATGACGAGCTGGCGCTCCTGCGCACGGTGGCGCCCTCCCAGGGCCTCATGCTGGAGACGACCTCGCGACGCCTCTCGGCGCGTGGTGGTCCGCACCACGGTTCGCCCGACAAGGAACCGGAGCGCCGCCTGGCGACGCTGCGAGCCGCAGGGGAACTGGCGATCCCGATCACGTCGGGCATCCTGATCGGGATCGGCGAGACGCGCGAGGAGCGGATCGACGCGCTCTTCGCGATCGCGGAGCTGCACGCCCGGTACGGACACGTTCAGGAGGTGATCGTCCAGAACTTTCGCGCCAAGCCCGGTACGCGCATGGCCGCTGCCCCAGAGCCGAGCCTCGACGAGCACCTCTGGACGGTCGCGGTCGCCCGGCTCATCTTGGGAGCCACCGTGCACCTCCAGGCCCCTCCGAACCTGACGGGGGACTTCGGGCGCCTGCTGGACGCTGGGATCGACGACTGGGGCGGCATCTCGCCACTGACGATCGACCACGTGAACCCCGAGGCACCGTGGCCGACGCTGGCGCGGCTCCGCGAGGTGACCGCCTCCCGCGGCCTGGCGCTGCAGCCGCGCCTGCCCGTCTACCCCGAGTACGTGCTCCGGGCGGAACGCTGGATCGACCCGGCCGTTCTGCCCTTCGTGCTCCGGAGCGCGGATGGCCAGGGACTCGCGCGGGACGTGGACTGGTTCGCCGGATTGACCGCGGACAGTCCGCCCCTGACCGCGATCACGGGCGAAGAGTTCGGTCGTCCGAGCGAGCCCCGCCCGGCGGGCGACGGCTGCGAGCGCGCCGCCCCTGCCATCTTCCTCCGACAGGCGGGTCGGCTCTCCTCGATCCTAGCTCGGGCGCGGCACGGCGAGGAGCTCGAAGCGGGGGAGATCGTGCGTCTCTTCGAGGCCCGAGGCGCGGAGGTGGAGGCCGTGACTCGGGCGGCCGACGCGCTCCGTCGCGAGGTGAACGGCGAGACGGTCACCTACGTGGTCAACCGCAACATCAACTACACGAACGTGTGCTCCTTCCGCTGCCAGTTCTGCGCCTTCAGCAAGGGCAAGCTCGCCCCCAGCCTGCGCGGGCGCCCATACCTGCTGCCGATCGAGGAGGTCGCGCGGCGCAGCGTCGAAGCCTGGGAGCGCGGCGCCACGGAAGTCTGCCTGCAGGGCGGCATCCACCCCGATTTCACGGGCCGCTTCTACCTCGACGTCTGCCGCGCGATCAAGGCCGCGCTGCCTGAGATGCACCTCCACGCCTTTTCGCCGCTCGAGGTGCGCCAGGGCGCCGCCACGCTCGGCATCTCCGTGCCCGAGTTCCTGGCGCAGCTTCGGGATGCCGGTCTGGGGACGTTGCCGGGCACTGCAGCTGAGATCCTCGACGACGAGGTGCGGGCGGTGATCTGCCCCGACAAGTTGCGCACCCAGGAGTGGGTGGACGTGGTCATGGCCGCTCATCGCCAGGGCC
>JAKAMV010000040.1 GCA_021812735.1 Chloroflexota bacterium
GGCGGCGGCGGGACGAAGACGGGCGGCGGAGGCGGCGGCAGATCCGGCGGTGTCCCACCTCCGTCGGTCATGCCGCAGGCCCAAGCGGCACGGCGCCCGCCAGCAGGTCGCCAAGCCGATCGACGGCCACGTTCCCGCCGGACAGGATCACGCACACGCGGTCGCCCGCGCGAAGCGGCACGGCCCCTGTCACCACCGCCGCCAGCGCGGCTGCGCCCGCCGGCTCCACCACCTGCTTGAGGCGCTCGACCGAGAAGCGGAGGCCGGCCAGGATGGCGGCGTCGGAGAGGAGCAGGACGTCCTCGAGGTAGTGGCGGGCGATCGAGGTGGCCAGCCGCCCGGCCGAGGGCGCGTTGAGGCCGTCGGCGACGCTCCTGGGCGTCAGGGGCACGGGCGCGCCCGCGGCGATCGCCTGGTGCAGGGCGTCCGAGCCCTCGGGCTCCACGCCGTACACGCGAATTCGCGGCCGGCTCTCGCGCAGCGCCACCAGCACGCCGCCAATCAGCCCGCCCCCGCCCACGGCCACCACCACGACGTCGACGTCGGGCAGGTCCTCGAGGATCTCCAGGCCGCACGAGCCGTTGCCCAGCAGGACCTCCGGGTCGTCGTACGGGTGCACGAGCGCGAGACCGCGCTCCTCGCGAAGGCGGTGCAGATGCTCGAGCGACTCGCCCACGTGCTTGCCGTGGAGGACGACCTCGGCGCCGTAGCCCAGGCAGGCGGCCACCTTGGACGCCACCGCGCCCTCGGGCATCACCACGGTCATCGGCACCCCGGCCTCGCGCGCGGCCCACGCGTACGCCTGGCCGGCATTGCCCGCCGAGATGGTGATCGCACCCCGCTGCCGCTCCTCGTCGGTCAGCGACGAGATCCGGGCGAGCGCAGCCCGCGGCTTGAAGGATCCGGTCTTCTGGAGGTGCTCCGCCTTGAGGTAGAGCTGGCCGTCGGCGAGGCGGACGCCGCGTGCGGCACCGGCGACCCTCGCGGCGGTCATCGAGGACAGGACCTGGGTGCGGTGGATCCGCCCGTCGAGCAGGCTTCGGGTGGCCCGGATGGCGGCGAGGTTGACAGGCCGTTCGCTCACAGTCCGAGTATGAGGGTGGAGGCGGCCGGGCGTCGCGCCTTCTCCGAATGACCTACTTGCGTCCTTGCGCAACTGATGAGATACTGTGGCCATGCTCGACAGCCTGACCACCGAGGACGAGCGCGCCCGCTCCGCGGCCGTCGCCCGTGCTCTCGGTGACCCCAAGCGTCTGTGCGTCCTCGAATCCCTCGCCTCGGGCGAGGTCTCCGTGGGCGACCTGGCGATCCGGGTCGCGTGCCAGGTTCCGAACATGAGCCAGCACCTCGCGGTGCTGCGCTCCGCAGGGCTCGTCACGGCACGCCGCGACGGGAACACCGTGTACTACCGCCTCTCCGATCCTCGGGTCCTCGAGGCGTGTCATCTCCTCATGTCCATCGCCCGCTGACGGGCCCGGGTCCCGCCCGCGCGGGAAGAAAGGAGCCGCCGTATGGCGGAAATCAAGCACGCGACCGACGCCACGTTCGAGCAGCTGGTCATCAACAACGACAAGCCGGTCCTCGTGGACTTCTGGGCAGCGTGGTGCGGGCCGTGCAAGATGGTCGCCCCCGAGATCGAGAAGCTCGCGACCAAGTACGACGGCGTCGTCGATGTCGTCAAGGTGGACGTGGACGCCAACCCGGGGATCTCGCAGGCGTTCGGCATCATGAGCATCCCGCTCATCGCGCTGTTCACGCCCGGCCAGCAGGCCAAGGGCGCCCCCGGCTACCGCTCCGCCGAGCAGCTGGAGCAGCTGTTCGGGCTCACGACCCTGGCCACCCCGGCGAACTGACGCCCCCCGCGCACCGCACGGCCCCGGTCGGCTGACCGGGGCCGTTTCGATTCGAGCCGCGGGCGTCCCTGCCTATCCGGCGGCGCGGCGATGGCCCAGCCGCAGCCACGCCTCGGCCCGGTCGAGGGCGAACCGGTCGGCCTGGCGCGGACCGAAGGCGATCCACCCAGCGCCCCGCGGCGACGGCCGGGTGTCCGGGGTGCGCAGTGCTGCCGAGGCCACCGAGGGGTCGAGCGCCACCTCGAGGAAGTCGGGCCCGAAGACCGCGAACACGCGCTCGCGCACCGCCAGCAGGACAACGTCACCGTCGCGCCGGCGCGTCACCCCGCTGAGATCCTCGACCACGAGGGCGAGGCGCTCATCGAGGGTCTCGTCGAGCGCCTCGTCCGCGGCCGTCGCGCCCGCCGCCGCCTCGGCCTCGTCGAGCGGCGCGTCGCCGTCGTCGGCGTCCTCGTCCCCCTCCGCCCCGAAGCCCTCGCCCCGGTGTCTCACCGGGCGGCGTCCAGGATGGTGCGGAGCTCCTTCTTGTGGTCCTCGTAGTGCTCGGTGGTCTCGCCGAAGAAGTACTCCTGGTGCGCCGCGTGCTTGATCCAGCGGGCCTCGGGAACCACGGTGAGATAGCCGCGCAGCTCGCCCGCCGTGGAGCGGAAGGCGGCCCGCACCTCGTCGATCGGCATCGTCCGGAAGCGGGCCAGGCCGTCCTCGTTCATCTGGTCGCCGCCGGCCGCCCACTGGGCCTCGATGCGCTCGATCGTGGGGCTGGCCTCGCCCAGCGCGAGCTCGCGGGCGGCGGCCATCGCCGCCTCCTGCCACAGGACGATGTGGCCCATGAGGTCGCGGCCCGACCAGCCGCCGGCGGCCGCGACGGGGCGGTCGAGCTGCTCGTCGGTGAGGTCGAGCAGGGCCTCGTAGGCGCGGAAGGCGTCGCGCTCGTCTTCGAGGAAGGAGAGGGCGTCGAGGTACATGTCGGCATCGTAGCGCCCACCGAGGGCACGGGCACGGGCGTCCCATCCGACTCGCCCGCCCGCGGACGTCGCGGCGCTCGGGCCCGGTCACCACGCGGCGCGGGCGACCTCCCGGGCTGACGCGCTCCCAGGCGCCGCCGTGCGGGCCTGGAAGCGGCGCAGGCGCAGGGCGTTGGACACGACGGTGACCGACGAGGCGGCCATCGCCGCCGCCGCGAAGATCGGGTCGAGCAGCGTCCCGGTGAACGGATACAGCGCGCCCATCGCGATCGGGATGAGCACCACGTTGTAGGCGAACGCCCAGAACAGGTTCTGGCGGATGTTGCGCATCGTGGCGCGCGACAGCGAGACGGCCGTGACGAGGCCACGGAGGTCGCCGGACATCAGCGTGACGCCGGCCGACTCCATCGCGATGTCCGTCCCGGTGCCCATCGCGACGCCCACGTCGGCGGACGCGAGTGCCGGGGCGTCGTTGACCCCGTCCCCGACCATGGCGACCACCGCTCCCCCGGCCTGGAGCGCCCTGACGGCCGCCGCCTTGCCGTCGGGCCGGACGTCCGCGACCACGCGGTCGATGCCCGCGGCCCGGGCGATCGCCTCGGCGGTGCGCCGGTTGTCGCCCGTCAGCATGGCCACGGCGATGCCGAGCCGGCGCAACTCGGCGACGGCCTCGACCGAGCCGGCCTTGAGCGTGTCGGCGATGGCCACGACCGCAGCCGCTCGGCCGTCGAGCGCGGCGAACACCGGAGTCTTGCCGTCCGCGGCGAGGCTGTCGGCGGCGCCCGTGAGCTGCGACACGTCCACGCCCAGCGACTGGAGGAATCCCGGCCGCCCGACGACGACCGGGTGCCCGTTGACCGTGGCGGACACGCCGCCGCCTGCGAGGGCGACGAAGTCTGCCGCTGGAGCCAGCCGCAGCCCGCGGGTCTCCATCGCCTCCCGCACGATGGCGTCCGCCAGCGGGTGCTCGGAGCCGCGCTCCACGGCGGCGACGAGGGCGAGGAGCTGGTCTTCGCCGAGGTCAGAGCCGGCGAGCACGACGTCGGTCACGCGTGGCTTGCCCTCGGTGAGCGTGCCGGTCTTGTCGAGCACGACGGCCTTCACGTGGCCGAGCCGCTCGAGTGCCTCGGCGCTGCGGAACAGAACGCCGCTCTCGGCGCCCTTTCCGGTGCCGACCATGATCGAGGTCGGGGTGGCCAGGCCGAGCGCGCACGGGCAGGCGATGATCAGCACGGCGACCGTGTTGATCATCGCCATGTTGAAGGCGGGCTGCGGGCCGAACGCGAGCCAGACGACGAAGGTCAGGGCGGCGAGGCCGAGGACGGCCGGCACGAAGTAGCCGGTGACCACGTCGGCGAGCCGCTGGATCGGGGCGCGCGAGCCCTGGGCCTCCGAAACGAGCCGGATGATCTTGGCCAGCACGGTGTCGGCCCCGACGCGCGTCGCGCGGAAGGTCAGCGTCCCGGTGGTGTTGAGCGTGCCGCCCACCACGAGGTCCTCCGCCCGCTTGAGGACGGGCAGGCTCTCGCCGGTGATCATCGACTCGTCGACCCCCGAGGCCCCGTCGACGACCACGCCGTCGACGGCGACCGCCTCGCCGGGGCGCACGCGGACGAGGTCGCCCACGCGCAGCTGCGCCACGTCGACGTCGGCCTCGGCGCCGCCGCGGATGACGCGGGCGGTCCGCGGCGCGAGGCCGACGAACCGCCGGATGGCGTCGGAGGTGCGGCTGCGCGCGCGGGCCTCGAGGAACCGGCCGAGCAGGATGAGCGTGACGATCGAGGCGCTCGTGTCGAAGTACATCGGGAGGGCGCCGCCGTCCATGCCGAGCCCGGCCGCGCGGAAGAAGCCCGGGAACAGCATGGCCCCGGCGCTGTAGAGGTACGCGGCCGAGGTGCCCACCGCGATGAGCGTGTTCATGTCGGTGGACTTGTGGCGGATCGCCCTCCGGGCGCCGGCGTAGAAGACCGAGCCCGCCCAGAACTGGACCGGCGTCGCCAGGGCGAGCTGGAGCCACGGGTTGGTGAACAGCGCCGGGACCCCCGGGACGACCGTCATGCGCGCCAGCCCGACGATCAGCGGGATCGTGAGCAGGGCCGAGACCGTCAGGCGCCGGCGCAGGTCCTCGGCGTGGCGGGCCGCGGCCTCGTCGCGCTCGGCCTTGGCGGCCGCCGCCTCGGCGACGTCCGCCTCGTGATCGGCCGTGGCGGCCTGCTCGACGCGGGCGACGTACCCCGCGGCGTCCACGGCCGCGACCAGTCCGGCGACGTCGACCCTGGCGGGGTCGTAGCGCACGGTGGCGGACTCCGACGCGAGGTTGACGTTCGCCTCCTCGACGCCGTCCACCTTGCTGAGGAACCGGGTGATCCGGTTGACGCACGACGCGCAGGTCATCCCCTCGACGGGGAACGACACGGTCTCGGCGGGCGTGGCGGCGGGGTTGGTCATCGTGAAGCTCCGTGATACTCCTGGGGAGTATGTTGCATGGCGGGTCAAGCTGGGCGCCGCGGCTGTCCAGTCGGCCGGGTCAGCCGGATGCGCCGGCCGGCTCGACGGTGATCGAGCCCGAGAACATCCCCATGCCGCAGGCGTACTCGAGGGTCCCGGCCGGCAGGGCCGGGAGGTCCACGACGTTGTCGCCCGCCTTGAGGGCGAGTGAGAGGCCGAGGCTCGGGACCACGACGTAGGCGGAGCAGGAGTACTGGTCCCGCGAGTCGATATGCCACGTCGTCGGGACGCCGGCCCTGATCGCGGCGCCGGCCGGTCCGTACCCGCTGGCGTCCTGGTACGTGCGCAGCTCCTGCACAGACGCGGCTGGGGATGCGCCGGAGGCCGGCGGCACCGGCGCGGCGGGCGCCTGCGCCGACGCGCCCGGGACGAGGTCGGCGGGCCTCGGGACGACCGTGATCTGGGCGGCGTACATCCCCATGGCGCAGGTGTAGCGCAGCACGCCCGCATCGAGGGCGGGCAGCTTGAACGTGTTCGGCCCCTTCTCGAGGCTCGCCCGGATGTCCACGCCCGGCGCGAAGATCGAGGCGGCGCAGGTGCTCGTGCTCGACGACACGACCGTCCACTCAACGGGGTAGCCGGCGTACACGGCCACGTTCGCCGGCCGGTAGCCGTCGGCGTCCTGGTACGTGGTGATCCGCTCGACGCCGTCCGCGCCGAGGACGGCCGGGTCCACGTCCGCGGCGTTGGCGGTGCCGACGAGGTTGAGCGACAGGCCGGACAGGCGGAGGCCCGCTGCGCCGTTGAGGACTGCGAACCCGATGACCGCGACGCCGACGAGCCGAAGCAGCGTCGGCTTGGCGCGGGTCGGGACCACCAGAGGCAGCCCGGCGAGGCCGAGCAGGCCCGGGGCGGTGCCGACGGCGAAGGTCCCGAGCAGCGCCGCCGCGTAGACGGGGGACCCGGTGGAGAGCGCGAAGATCTGGATCGCCTGGGTGAAGCCGCAGGGGAGGAAGAACGTGAGCGCGCCGAGCGTGGCGGCCCGCGTGTCCGAGTAGGCGCCGGCCGCCCCCTCGCCACCGAGCCCGAGGCGCCGCCCGAGGCCCATCGGCAGCGTCGGCGACCAGCCCGCGAGGCGCGGCGACAGGCCGGTCAGGCGCGCGCCCAGGAGCAGCATCACGACCGCGACGGCGAGCATCAGGACCGCGGTGAGCTGGGGCGGCATCGCGATCGACGCGCCGAGCGCGCCGAGCAGGGCGCCGAAGGCCGTGTACCCGGCAATGCGCCCGCCCACCAGCACGAGGGCCGGTCGCATCTGCGCCGCCCTGCCCTCCCCTGCCGGCCGGCCGGACTGGCGGGCCGCCGACAGGCCGAGGACAAGCCCCCCGACGAGTGCCATGCAGGTGGAGACGCCCGCAGTGAGCCCGAGGACCAGCGCCACGACGACGCCTCCCCTCGAGATGTCGCCGGCGGCAGCAGGCAGATCGCCGATGCCCGAGAGCTGGGCGGCGATGACGAGCCCGAGCAGGATCACCGCCCCGGCCCCGGCGGTGCCCCAGGCGACGGGGTCGCGCTCGATCCAGGGCGTGCGCCCGACCGTGTAGCCGGCCCGGTTGATCGCCTGCTCGATCGAGGCGGCGAGCACCGGGCCCGAGCACTCGACGGTGACCTGGCCCTTGACTGCGGACGCGCTCACGCGCTCGACGCCAGGCAGCCGGCCGACGAACCTGCCGATGCGGACCTCGCACGAGCGGCAGGTCATGCCGACAACCGGGAAGGTCATCGAGATCGTGCCGTCGGGGGTCACGCTCGGCCGCGGAGCGACGGGTGCGGCCCGGAGGCCCATGCGGATCTCGCGAAGCTCGACGGCCCGCCGATGGAGCCCCTCGGCCGGGTCGGCGTCGGGCGCCTCGGGCCCCGCCGGGGCGGGGGCGGCGCTCAGGCTGTGGGGGCGGGCCGCGCTTCGGCGACGTGACATCAGGGCACTCGATCCTCGTTGACAGCCCGGATCGCCGGGCGCTGCCCCAACGGTGCCCCACGCGTCGGCGGAAGGCCATGCAGGTCGGGCCAAGCCTTCGTCAAGGACCGGTCAAGCCGTCGCGGCCGCGCGACATCGGCGGGCGCGGCCGGCGGGCGGGGGGCTGTCAGGGTCCGGCGTCGGGCGCCGGCAGCTCCACGAGGAAGGTGGCTCCGGTGCCGGGCCCCTGGCTCTCGGCCCACGCCTGGCCGCCCATCGCCTCGGCCAGCGCCCGCACGATGGCGAGGCCGATCCCCGCCCCGCCCGCAGCCCGGCTGCGCGCGGCGTCCACGCGGTAGAAGCGCTCGAAGACGGCCTCGAGCTCGTCGGCAGCCAGCCCGGCGCCGTGGTCGGTCACCGACACCCGGCCGACGGTCGGCGTTGCCGCGGCGGTCACCTCGACCGTCGACCCGTCCGAGGCGTGTCGGAGCGCGTTGGACAGGTAGTTCGACACGATCTGGGCGACTCGGTCGCGATCTGCCAGCACGGGCACCGGAGTGTCGGGGACGGCGAGCGAGATCCCCCGGGACGCAGCCTGGGGCTCGAAGCGGAGCGCCACCTCGCGGGCGATCTCGGCCGCGTCCACGACCTCGAGCCGCAGCGGCAGCTGGTGCGCCTCGGCGCGCCACAGCTCCGCCAGCTCGTTCACCATGCGGGACAGCCGCGCCGTCTCCGCCCGCAGCAGGTGCCACGTCTGGGCGTCCGAGCGGATCACGCCGTCCTCAAGGCCCTCGAGGTAGCCGTCGAGCGTGGCCAGCGGCGTGCGCAGCTCATGCGCCACATCGCCCACGAGCTGGAGCCGTCGGCGCTCGGTCGCCTCAAGTGACGCGGCCATCTCGTTGAACGAGGCCGCCAGGTCGGCGAGCTCGCCTGGCTCGTCGGTGCCCACCCGCTCCGCGTAGTGGCCGGCCGCGACCCGCCGCGCGGCCTCCGCCAGCCGGGCCACCGGCCGGGCGATGCGGGCGGCCACGACGAGGCTGACGACGACTGCGGCGGCGAGCGCGATGACGGTTGCGGCGAGCAGCGCCCGGCGCATCGCGTCCACGAACGCGGCCTGGGTCGAGGCGGCCATCGCCTCCCCCATCGGATCGCCGTGGAGGTGGCCCATCGCGTCGGCGAAGTAGCCCGGCCCGACGAGCAGCACCGCGATGCCCACGGTGCCGAGCGCCGCGGCCGCCACGACGATGAACGCGAGCAGGAGACGCGCCCCGAGCGACCGCGGCAGCATCACCGGGCCTCGCGCAGCCGGTAGCCCACGCCGCGCACGGTCTCGAGGAAGCGCGGCCTCGCCGCGTCGTCGCCCAGCTTGCGGCGAACGTTGGCGATGTGGACGTCCACCAGGTGGTCGTCGGCGAAGTCGTCATCGCCCCACACGGTGGCGAAGATGCGCGAGCGCGCCATGACGATCCCGGGCTCGCGCGCCAGCGCCGCCAGGAGGTCGAACTCGATGACCGTCAGCTCGACCTCTCGGCCGTCCACGCTCACCGAGCGCCGGCCCTGGTCGATCCTGAGCCCGGGCGCGAGGGCGCCGGGGCGGGCAGCCGAGCCGACCGACCGCGGTCGCCGGAGGAGCGCCTTGAGGCGGGCCACCAGCTCGCGCGGCGAGAACGGCTTGGTGAGGTAGTCGTCGGCCCCGACCGTCAGCCCGACGATGCGGTCGATCTCCTCGCTCCTCGCGGTGAGCATCAGCACGTACGCATCCGAGAAGGTGCGGAGCTGGCGGCAGACTTCGATGCCGTCGAGGCCGGGGAGCATGAGGTCCAGGACCACCGCGTCCGGGTCGAGGGCCCGCGCAGCGGCCAGCGCCGACACGCCATCGGCAGCGGCCGCCACGGACCAGCCCTCCCGCTCGAGATACCCGACGATCAGGTCCAGGATCGGCGGCTCGTCGTCCACCACGAGGATCCGGACCGGCCGGTCGGCTGGGTGCGCGACCGCGGGCTCGGGGGGCAGCGGCTGGTCGGGACTGGGCGGAGCGGGGTCCGGCATGTTCACCTGTCGAGGCCGCGCCCGCTCGCGTCGTCCGGCGAAGGCCGGCGGGGCGTGGGACGTAGCCGCGCGATGGTAGCGCCAGCGGTGGGGGGCGTGGCAGCGCGTTTGTCGCGGCGGGCAATCCGCGAGCGGCGCCCGCTCGTACACGAGGCGGGACGGGCGCGGGATCCGGTCCGAGCGCTAGACGGCGACCGGCTCCCGGTACTCCCCGAAGACCTCGCGCAGGACGGCACACTGCTCGCCCAGCGTGGCGTAGGCCGCGGCGCAGCGGATGAAGTGCGGCATGAGGTTCGTCTCGGAGGTGCCCGGCCGGGACGCGGCCTCGCGCAGGCCGGAGAGCGCCGACGCCACCGCCTCCGGATCGCGCTCGCGGCGGGTCCGCCCGAGGCGGGCGAGATGGCGCTCCAGGGACCCGGCGGGCACCGTGAGGACGGGCACCTCGATCCGCTCGTCGGCCAGGTATCGGTTCACGCCCACGACCACCCGGTCGTTCGCGTCGAGCTCGCGCTGGAACCGGTAGGCAGAATCGGCGGTCTCGCGCTGCGGATACCCCTCCTCGATCGCCTTGAGCATGCCGCCGCGCCGGTCGATCTCGTCGAGGTAGCGCCAGACTTCGCGCTCGACCCGGTTGGTCAGCGATTCCACGAACCACGAGCCGCCCAGGGGGTCCACGGTTGACGCCACGCCCGTCTCCTCGAGCAGCACCTGCTGCTGGCGCAGCGCGAGCAGCGCCGCCTCCGCGGTGGGCACCGCGAGCGCCTCGTCGAATGCGTCGGTGTGGAGGCTCTGGGTGCCGCCGAGGATCGCGGCCAGCGCCTGGGTGGCCACCCTCGTCAGGTTGTTGAGCGGCTGCTGGGGGGTGAGCGACACGCCCGCGGTCTGGGTGTGGAAGCGCATCCAGGCCGAGCGCTCCTGCGCGGTCCGGTAGCGCTCGGTCATGAGCTTCCACCAGATCCGGCGCGACGCCCGGAACTTGGCGATCTCCTCGAAGAAGTCGCTGTGGCTGTTGAAGAAGAACGAGAGGCGCGGTGCGAACTCGTCGGGGTCGAGGCCTCGGGCCATCGCCGCCTCGACGTACGCCATCCCGTCGGCGATCGTGAACGCCAGCTCCTGGACCGCCGTCGAGCCCGCCTCCCGGATGTGGTAGCCGGAGATCGAGACGGTGTTCCAGCGCGGCATCTCGCGCGTCCCGAACTCGATCGTGTCCACGACCAGGCGCATTGACGGCCCGGGCGGGAAGAGGAACTCCTTCTGGGCGATGTACTCCTTGAGGATGTCGTTCTGGAGCGTGCCCTCGAGGCGCTCCCTCGAGACGCCCGCCTTCTCCGCCGCGACGATGTACATCGCCCAGATCGGCGCCGCCGGGGCGTTGATCGTCATCGAGGTGCTGACGCGGTCGAGCGGGAGGCCGGCGAGCAGGACCTCCATGTCGGCGAGGCTGCTGACCGCAACTCCGCAGGTGCCGAACTCGCCCTCTGCCGTCGGGTCGTCCGTGTCGTAGCCGTACAGGGTCGGCATGTCGTAGGCGATCGACAGGCCGGACTGGCCCGCGGCGAGCAGCTGGCGGAACCGGGCGTTGGTGTCCTCCGCCGAGCCGAAGCCGGCGAACATCCGCATCGTCCAAGGGCGGCTGCGATAGCCGGTCGGGTGGACGCCGCGGGTGAACGGGGGATCGCCGGGCAGGGCGATGTCGCGAACCGGGTCGAAGTCGGCATACCGGCCCGCGCCCTCGCGCAGCGGCTCGCCGCGGTGGTCGACCGCGGTGGGGCCGCCCGGACCGGCGGGCGCGCCGTCCGGGCCGGCCTCGAGGTCCCAGGGGCCGTAGAGCGGCTCGACCGGGAGGTCGCCCATCGTGGTGAACCGGTCGCGCCGCTCCGGCAGGCGTGCGAGCGCGGGCTCGAGGCGCTCGACGTGCCACCGGCGGCGGCGGTCGGTCCAGGGGTCGAGGCGCTCGCTCATGGAGGGCGACTCTACACCCACGACAGAGCCGCGGCCGCGCCGACACTGACGGCAGGGCGGCCATGGAGCCGGGACGCACCGCGGCGGCAAATGGTCACGCGGTGCAGGGACCAGATCGTCCGGGCGGTGCGCAGACGCGCCTGACCTATCGGTTGCGGCCGCCGTACCGCCTACCCATTCCAACGCGTCGCGGCCGACCGTAGTGTTCGGGCTGCGTTCGAGACGCGCCGACCCCACGCCACACCGGGGCAACCCTGGGGCGTCGGTCACGGGCCGGAGGGCAGGACAACTCGACCGCCGGGGACGCCTGGCGGCACGGGGGTACCACAGCCCGGCCACGAGCCGAGTAACCATGGACCAGCCGGCCAGCAGGCCCGGGCGTGGGGCGGCAGGACTGATCCGCATATGCGCCCCCGGGGTCACCCCCCGGGGGCGCCCTTATGCCGGATCCACCGAAGCGGGCCACCTGTGTCGTTCGGACCCGGCAGGGCCCGAGCGGCCCAGCCCTGCGGCGCGCCGCCCCTGCGGCGCGACCGGTGCGCCCAGCGACTCAACGGTGCGCCGGCAGCACGATCCGATCGCCACGAGCACCGGCGGTGCGCTCGGGGCCGCCGGACGCGCCCGACAGCGCACGGATGCTGCAGGAGCGGCAACGATCGTGCCGCGGGCGCACCGTTGAGTCGCTGGCGGCAAGGGGGCGGGGCGCGGCGCGGGAGGGACGGCGCGGCGGGAGGCGCGGCGCGGCGCGGCGGGAGGGGCGGCGCGCGGCAGCACCCGTGCGCGACCGGTCGCGGGCCGGCTCAGCGGAACGGGTTCGACTGCCATCCCTGGCGCGTCGGCCGGTGCTCGCGGCGGATGCCCCGCCGGTCCAGCTCGTCCCGGATCACCCGAGCGGCGAGCGCGACATCCGGCTCGCGAGTGAGCGTCCCCGCCAGCCAGTCGATGTACGACGGCTCGAATGCCGCCACCTCGCCCAGCGTGTGGCCGTGGAACTTGCCGAACCCCAGCTCCACCACGAGCGCCTCGTCGAGCGGCGGCGGGTCGAGCGGCACGTGCCCGGCGAGGCGGTCGCGCTCCAGCGGGCCGGACGGCCGTGAGGCGCGGAGATCAGGCCGCGAGCGGTCAGTCCGCAGCGGCGGATGGCCGGACAGCGGAATCCGGGTCCCGGGCGGCGTCGTGGTCTGGTTGCGGGGCTGGAACGTGTGCGACGTGTCGAGTCGACCGGTGACGGGCGTCGACTTCGGCGGCGGCGGCGCTCCCCCGCCGCCGCGCGGCTGGGAGGGCGGGCTGGCGGTCGGGCCACCGTCGTGGCCTGCGCGACGCCGCCCGCGGGTCCTGCCGTCGGCGCGAGTCAGCGACGCGTAGGCGGCATTGATCTCCGCCATGCGCCGCGTGGCGCGCCGGGCGGCGTCGGGATCGTCGGCGGTGAGGTCGGGGTGGTGCCGGCGCGCGAGCGAGCGCCAGGCGGCCCGGACCTCCTCGGGCGAGGCACCGGGCTCCACGCCGAGGACGTCGTGGGGATCTCGGGCAGGCACGGCGCCAGTGTACCGAGGCGCTGATCGACGACCCTTACGCGAGGCGTCGCGGCTTCGCGCGCCTTCGGGTCGCCCGGCCCGGGTCAGCGCCCGAGCCCTGTCGCCCCCGGCATCGCCTCGCTTGACACCCGGCTGCGACCGCGGTCCGATACGGGCATGCTCCCGCCCTCACTTGCACGACGCGCCGGGCTTGCCGCAGCGGCTGCCGTCGTCCCCCTCGTGCTGGCCTACCGGTTCGCCCAGGTGTACCGCGTCCGCGCCGGCTACCCGCGACGCCACGAGCCTGTGTGGACCCCGGCCGCGCTCGGCCTGCCGTTCGAGGAGGTGGCGGTGCCCACCGCCGACGGCCTGACGCTGCCCGGCTGGTACCTGCCCGCCGGCGACGGGGCGGCCCCGGGCATCGCCCTCGTCCACGGCTGGGAGTCGGCCCGCGACCGCACGCTGCCCCACGCCCAGTTCCTCCACGCCGCCGGGTTCCACGTGCTCGCGCTCGACGTGCGCGGCCACGGGATGAACCAGCCGGAGGCGCTGCCGATCAGCGTCGGCGAGTTCGCCGCGGACGCGGCCGCGGCCGGGCGCTGGCTGGTCGAGCGCGACGAGGTGACGCGCGTCGGCCTCCTCGGGCACTCGATGGGCGCGGCAGGCGTCCTCGTCGCCGCAGCGGCCGAGCCGCTGGTCGGGGCCGTGGTCGCCGTGTCCGCCCCCGCCGGCCCGTACCGCCTGACCCGCCAGACGTTCCGGCTGGCCGAACTCCCGATCCCGGCCCCTCTTGCCTGGCCGCTGGCCTGGCTGACCACCCGTGTCTACCTGCGCCCGCGGGGCCACACGGTCGGGGGCGTGAGCGCGGCGCGCGCGGTCAGGGCGATCGGCGCGCCCGTGCTGCTGGTCCACGGCGACGAGGACCGCGTCGTCCCCGTGGGCCATCTCGCCAGGCTGGCCTCCATGCGCCGCGCCGCCCGCCCCGAGGCCGTCACCCAGACGCTCGTCGTCCACGGGGGCCACCACTCGTGGCTGTTCGAGTTCGGCATCTTCCGGGCCGCCGTCGCGCGCTTCTTCGCGGCGTCGCTGGGCGGGCCCCTCGACCCCGATGCTGCCGCGCGTGCCGCCGAGGCCGTTCCCGCCGCGCGCCTCCCGGAGCCCGAGCGCCTGACCGCGCTCGACGACGAGCCGGGCGGCCTGCGCTCGCTGCTCCGCGTCTTCCGGCGGCAGACGCCCACCACCTCGACCGACGTCCCCGCCCGGGAGGCCCGACCATGAACGTCGCAGAAGCCGTCCACCGCAAGCGTGCCATCCGGCGGTTCGACGACCGCCCGCTGGCCGACGATGACCTGGCCGCCATCCTCGAGGCCGGGCGGCGCGCCCACAGCGCCAAGAACCGCCAGCGGTGGGCGTTCATCGTGGTCCGCGATCGCGGGCGACTGGCGCAGCTCGCGGCGCTCGGGCCGTGGTGCGGGCACGTTGCCGGCGCGGCCGCCGCGGTGGCGCTGGTGACGCCGGACCCGCGCCTGCCGGGTGCGCCGCTCTCGATCACGTGGGACCTGGGCGGGGCCGCAGCGCAGATGATGCTGGTGGCCTGGGAGCGCGGCGTGGGCAGCTGCCCGGCGACCGTGTACGAGGCGGAGCGCGCCCGCGAGCTGCTCGGCTACCCCGCGGACCTGCACTGCGAGTTCATGCTCTCGCTCGGGTACCCAGCCGACTCAGACGCGCTGACGCGGCCGAACAGGGAGGGCGGGCGGCGGCCGGCGGCCGACCTCGTGCACCTCGAGCGCTGGGCGCCGCTGCCGGACGGCGACGGCGCAGCGGACACCCGCGGCGACAGCGCGGTCAGCTGATCGGCCCGTCCTGGTCCTCGGTCGCGGCCTCCAGGTCGAGCGCGGCGAGCGGGTCGCTGAAGGCACCCGCGGGCGTCACCACCACCTCGGGCGCCGGGGCGCCCTTCGCGAGGTACGATTCGATCGCGGCGTCGAGCCCGACATCGCGGCCCGCCGCCTCGGACAGCAGCCACTTGTGCTCGAGCACGTCGCAGTACGCCTGGACGAGGTCGCGGTCGGGCCCCACCTCGCGGGCGATCCGCGCCTGCGTCGGCCGGTACACCGAGCGAAGCCACCGGTCGGCCTGCTCGTCGAGCTCGATCCGACGCGCCTCGGCGTCCTCGAGCCAGGCCCCGTACTCCGCGAGGTCGTTGAGCAGGATCCTCGCCTGGCCCTCGAGGGTGCGTAGCCGGGTGCGGCGCTCGAGTTCGCTGGCGTGGTAGCGGCGCGTCGTGACGCTGGTCCGCAGCCGCACGGACCCCGTCGCGACGGGGTCCACCTCGAGGTCCACCGAGAAGCCCAGGTCGTTCAGCCGCCGCAGGCGGGCGCGGATCGCCTGGCGGTCGCCCGGGACGAGCTCGGGCTGGTCGTGCAGCTCTGACCACACGGCGGCGTAGCGGGCCCTGACGGACTCGGCGGCCTCGACGGACGTCTCCGTCTCGTCCTCGCGCCCCTGGTACGCGGCGAGGTCCGCGAGGCCGAACGCGACGTTCTCGACCAGGATCTCGAGGTCGTAGGCGCGCTGGCCGTCGGAGAGCGACTCGTGGAGCTCACTCGTCTCGGCGTCCACCAGGTACGCCTGGATCCTGTCGCCGTCGCGCCGGAACAGCGTGTTGGCGAGCGAGCAGTCGCCCCAGTACACGCCGCCCCGGTGCAGGTCCACGAGCAGCAGCGCCATCGCGTCGAGGAGGCGGTCCCGGTAGGCGCCCGAGACGTCCCGGAGGCGCATCAGGAGTCGCCGGTACTGCATCGAGTGGCGGAGGAACTCGGTCACGAGAATCGCGTCGCCGCGCTCTGGCCGCACCGCCAGGCCGACCGCCCGGACGCCGGGCAGGCGAGCGTCCTCAAGGTGGCGGAGCACCTCGAACTCGCGCTCGGCCACCTCATCCGGCAACTCCTTGAGCGCGTAGACGATGCCGGCGTGGACGAGGAACCGGACGAGGTGCCGGGACGGCCCCACAGGCAGTTCGCGGAAGCGGTGGCCGTCGTCGCCCCAGTCCCCGAGCGGCACCTCCCACGGAAGGTCGAGCAGGCCCGCGACCTCGTCGCGCAGCCGGAGTCGCGGCAGGCTCATCGTGGAGACGCGCCGCCGGTCGAGGCCGGGTGGCGCAGTCCGCTAGACCCGCTTGCGGAGGTACGCGGCGACCCCCGGGTCGAAGCCGAGCGACTCGAACAGGCGGCGCGCGTCCGGACGGTGGTGTCCGGCCGTCACCTCGAGCCACGCCGCGCCGGCGGCCTTCGACTGCTCCTCGGCTGCGAGCATGAGCAGCCGGCCGATGCCCCGCTCGCGGACGCCCGCGTCCACCACCAGGCTCGTGATGCGCGCGAACAGGTCGTCCACCTCGAAGCGCGGCAGGACGAGCACGGTGACGAAGCCCACGACCTCGCCGGCGGCCTCGGCCACGAGCACCGGCGAGCCGAGCGCGCCGTAGCGCTCGATGCGGGCCGCGAGGTCGGTGCTGCCGGCGGGGTACCCCTCGTCGGTCAGCAGCGAGGCGAGGCGTTCTGCGTCGTCGGGGGTGGCCGGTCGGACGGTCACGTTGGCGTCGTTCATGGGGCGATGGTACTCGGGCCCGGGGGCATCGCGACAGCCTCCACGATCAGCAGGTGCGGCCCGGCCACCGACCGTCCCGGCAGGAGCACCGCGGACCCCATTGGCCCCGGGCGCCGGGCCGACACCTGCACGCCACGCCGGCGGGCGTCCGCGACCCACGCCGCCAGGCCAGCCGACGGCGCGAGGAACAGCGCGCACGGCCCCTCTCCGTCCCGGGCGAGTGACGCGGCCAATCGCCCCTCGGTGCTCGGCTCCGCCAGGACCAGCGTGCCGCCGGGAAGGGCCGCCGTCCGGCGACGGCGGGCTGACGCGCCGAGGTGCGGGTCCTCGGGCGCGTCGCCATCACCCCGCGCCCCGTCCGGGGCGAGGAGCCACGGGTCGAGCTCGGCCTCGGCCCGGTCCAGCTCGACGGTGGACCAGGCCACCCCCACCAGTGCGAGCGGGCTCCCCGACACGGGCAGCGGGACCGGGCCGCCGCCCTCGATGGGCTCGAACACCAGCCGTCCCTCCGGCGACGGCACGTCGCGCTCGCCCTCCGCCCGCCACGGGACGACCTCGACCCGATCGCCGCCCAGCGACAAGGCCCAGGCATCGGGCCCGAGCGGCCTGGCCGCCACGTCCAGCCGGCGGGCGAGCGTCACCGCCAGGCCGGCAGGATCGCCCGCCTGCCAGGTGAGCCTCGCCCACCTGGTGCCCGCCGGCGCGCCGCCACCCGGCTGCACGTGGGCGGCGCTCACTCGAGCAGCAGGTCGGGCGACTCCCCCACCGAGCGGAAGCCGAGCCGCTCGTACAGGCGAATCGCCGCGGTGTTGCCGCTGAACACGCCGAGGTATGGCGTCCCGTCCTCAACCGCGTGCGCGGCGGTGATCGCGGCCCGGGTGGCCAGTGCCGCCAAGCCGCGGCCGCGGAACCTGGGCAGGGTCCCGATGGACGACAGATACGTCCAGCCGCCGAATGTCGTCGCCTTCGCCGCGGCCGCGGCCGCGCCCTCGACGCGGACCAGCACCAGCGCCACGCGTCGATCCGGCAGCGTCTTGACGAGGTCGCGCGCCAGCTCGGGCGCACGTGTCTCGGGAGCCCCGAATGCGCCGGCGAGCACGGCGCCGGCGTCGTCGAGGTCGCCCGGCCGAGCGTCCGCCGGGCCCGCGATGACCCGCAGCTCGACGTCCCGGGCGAGTTCGCCACCATGGACGGGGCCGGCGGCTTCAGGATCGGCAAGCACCATCACATGGCCGCCGCCGATGTCGACGAAGCCGTTCCCCTGGAGCCGCAGCGCGAGGTCCGGCGGGCCCGCATGGACCGGCGACGGCCAGATGTGCGGCTGGCGGCCGATCAGCGCGAACAGCGCCAGGGCCTCCGCGAGGCGCCGGTCGAACGCCGCCGGGTCCGCCGGCCACCGCACCGCCTGCAGCCGGTTCCAGAACGGGTCGCCGTCGACGGGGTCGTGGAGCAGGAGGGCGTCGCCCAGCTCGCGCGTCTGCCGCGAGGGGATCGCATGCGAGTAGAGCTCGTGCCGCTCCATGGCGGCCATCGTGGCGGCGTCGATCTCGAGGCGCTTGGTCACGCTGTCACGTTACCCGGCGAGCGCGACGCCGTGCCGCGGCGGGTCCGCGGGACGGGCCGCCGGGAAGGCCGGCGTCAGTCGAGGTGGAGGACGATGACGCTCGCGCCCGACGGCAGGTCCACCAGCTCCGGCATGGGCAGTCCGGCCGCCGCGAACCAGCCCAGCGCCTCGACGGCTGTCACCAGCCGCGTCCCCTGCATCGCCTCGTCGAGCTGGACGCCGGCGATCAGCTCGCCCTGAGCGCTGCGCAGGTCGCCTGGGTCGGTGGGCAGGTACCAGTCGAGGACGACCAGCCAGCCGCCGGGCCGGACGGCGGTCCACGCCGAGCGCAGCGTGCCCACCGGGTCGGGCAGCTGGTGCAGCGCGTACTGGAAGTACACGAGGTCGGCCTCGGCCACGTGGCCCACCGAGAGCATCGATCCCTGCTCGACGGCGATCCGGTCGGCGAGGCCCGCGTCGGCGACGTTGGCGCGGGCCCGGTTGACGGAGTCGGGCTCGAACTCGACGCCGGTGAGCAGCAGGCCCGGGAACCGGCGTGCCATGGCGATCAGCCAGCGCCCGCCGCCGGAGTGAACGTCGATCGCCCTGGCGCCCGGCCGCAGGTCCGCCACCAGCTGCGGGAACGCACCGAGCACCTCCTCGAAGAACACGGCCACGTCCTGGACCGTCAGCCGCTCGATGGCCACGCGGTAGCGGTCGGGGCGCGACAGCACCGACGTGCCCGTGCGGAAGACGTCGGGCAGCCGGTCGTAGTCCAGGCTGCTGACGGCGGCGAACTGGAATTGGCCGCCGAGGAATTCGGGGCGGTGAGCGTCCAGCAGGATCGCAGCCACGTCGCCCGGGATGCGGATCCGGCCGTCCACGGTCTCCACCAGCGAGAAGGCGTCCGCGCCCCATGCCCAGCGACCGGCCAGCGAGGGTTCCACGCCGGTCCTGGCGGCGAGCTCGACTGCGGTGAGACCGCGGGTCCCCGAGTCGTGCAGGGCGTCGAAGAGCCCGAGCTCGAGGCCGGTGAACACGTACCAGGTGCGGTAGAAGCCGCGGAGGCTGCCGACCAGGTCGTCGAAGCGGTCGTCGAGGCGCATGGTTGCATTGTGGCATGCGACGATGCCTCCGCAGCCATGCCGCGCGGTCGTGGCGCGGTAACGGTTACGGGCCGGTGCGGAGCGCAACCGTGTCGGCCCCGGCCGTGTTCTGAGGGTGTGATGGACGACCAAGCTCTCGCCGACGCCCTCGCCCACGATCTGGACGCCGCCTTCGAGCCGCTGGTGCGCGCCCACGCCGACCGCTGCTACGCGATCGCGCTCCGCGTGCTGGGCGATCCGCACGACGCCGAGGAGGTGGCGCAGGACGCGCTGGTGCGCGCCTACCGCGCGATGGCCGGCTACGACGCCGCGAGGATCCAGTCGCTGCGCCTGCGGCCGTGGCTGGCGAGCATCGTCGTCAATCTGTGCCGCAACCGTTCGCGGCGGGGGCGGGCCGCGACGACACCGCTCGACGGCCTCACCGGGGCCGGAATCGAGCCGGCGGCGCCGAGCCGGGACGGCCCTGCGGCGATGGCGATGGCGGCCGACGACCGCGAGCGGCTGGCCGCGGCGCTGGCGACGTTGCCGGAGCGCTACCGGGTGCCGGTGGTCCTCCGCCACGTCGGCGACTTCTCCTACGCCGAGCTGGCCCAGATCCTCGGCCGACCGGAGGGGACGCTCAAGGCCCAGGTCCACCGCGGCCTCGCGATGCTGCGCCTGGCCGCAGCTGAGGCCGGACTCGAGGAGGTGACGGCATGACCGCCGATCCCGCGCTGCTCATTGCGCTCGCGGTCCCTGCGCCCGCGGGCCTTGCCGACGACGTGCTGGTGGAGGTGGGCCTGGCCGACCGCGTCGCGCCGCTTTCCACCGCCATCGGGACGCTCTGGGTGGCGTGGAACGGGCTCGGCCTGGCGAGCGTGGACCAGTCTCGCGACGGCCCGACAGCAGCGGCCGAGCACGCGGCCCGGGCCGGCCGCCGGACGCTGCTCGCCGACGCCCTGCCGGTCGACATCGCCCGCGCGCTCTCCCGGCGCCTCGCCGGCGAGCGCCACGTGCCGATCCGACTGGACCTCCGCGGTCGCAGCCCGTTCGAGGTGGCGGTCTGGGAGAAGGCGCTCGAGATCCCGTTCGGCGAGGTCCGTCCGTACGGCTGGGTCGCCGCCGAGATCGGCAGGCCCAAGGCCGTCCGGGCCGTCGGGACGGCGCTCGGCCACAACCCCGTGCCGCTGGTGGTCCCCTGCCATCGGGTCGTGCGCTCCGACGGGCTGATCGGCAACTACTCCCTGGGCGGGCCGCACAACAAGCGGGCGATCCTCGCGGCGGAGGGGCTCGACACCGCCGCCCTCGAGGAGGCGGCCCGGCGCGGCGAGCGCCTCGTGGGCTCGGACACCACGCATGTCGTCTGCTGGCCCACCTGCCGCAATGCCCGCCGCGTCACGCCGCAGCACCGCGTCTCGTTCCGCTCCCTGCGCGAGGCCGGCGCCCTCGGCTTCCGCCCGTGCCGAGTGTGCCGCCCGACGGCGACCGACTGGGCCGTCACGGCGGCGTCGTCGCACCACGCGCATCTTGGCCTAGTCGGCTAGCGCAAGTCGTCGCGGCTGGCTAGACTGCCGTGACACCCGCTGCTGAAGGAGCCCGACCGTGCGTCGCACCGCCAGCCCGTCCGCCGTCTGGGCTGGGATCGTCACGCTTTACTTCGTCTGGGGCTCCACGTACCTCGGGATCCGGGTCTGCGTCGCGTCGATGCCGCCGTTCGTGATGGGCGGCCTGCGGTTCGTGGCGGCGGGCGCCATCCTCATCCCCGGCGTCGTGCTCGCCTCGCGCGGGCGGATGTCCCGGCCGACGCCCGCCCAGGTCCGAGACGCAGCGATCGTCGGGAGCCTCCTGCTCGGAGGCGGCATGGGCCTCGTGGCCTGGGGTGAGCAGACGGTGGCGTCGGGGGTGGCCGCGCTGCTGATCGCGCTGATGCCGATGTGGGTCGGGCTGCTCGCCCGCGTGGCGTTCGGCGACCGGATGCCGCGGCGCGCGGTGGCCGGCACGGCGATCGGGCTGACGGGGGTGGCCGTCCTGGCCGGGCCGGCGCTCAGTGCCGGCGGCTCCGAGGCGACGGGGATCCTGGCCCTCCTCGTCTCGCCCATGTGCTGGGCAACCGGATCGCTCTACGCCACCCGGCGGGCCATCCTGCCCAGGCCGGCCCTGTTCGCGACTGGCATCGAGATGCTGGCGGCCGGGCTGCTCATGCTCCTGATCGCCATCCCGACCGGCGAGTGGCGCGCCTTCGACCCGGCCGCCGTGGCGCCGGTGGCGTGGTTGGGCCTGGTGTACCTGGTCGTGGTCGGGAGCCTCGTGGGCTACGTCGTGTACGGCTGGCTGCTGGGCGCGGCGCCCCTGGCGCGGGTGACCACGTACGCGTACGTGAACCCGGTCGTGGCCGTCGTCCTCGGCTGGCTGCTGCTCGGCGAGGCGGTGACGGCCCAGACCGTAATGGCCGCGGTCGTCATCGTGGCGGGAGTCGCGCTGATCGTATCGGCGACCGGGCGCGGGCCGTCAGCCCGGTCGAACGCGGAGGGCCAGGCTCGCATCGGGGTCCGACACCCCGTGATCGACGGCGAGCCCGCGGCGACCTGAGGCCTGCGGGCGGTCGCAGCCCCCTCTTGCCGCAGTGCCCGCTGCCCGACGTCCGGCACTGGCCCCGGCCAACGGGCCGTGCGAGCCTGCGCGGCGAGGAGGCGGCGATGTTCGAGACGCAGATCGCCCACAGCTACGAGGCCATGAGTCGGAAGGACCTCGATGCCGTGATGTCCGCCTGGGCGGACGACGGCGTGTTCGAGTTTCCGGGCCACACCCCGATCAGTGGCCGCCACGAGGGCAGGGACGCCGTCCGGGCGTTCTTCCGCCGCATCTTCGAGGAGCTCGAGTCGATGCACTTCACCGTCCACCACGTGGCGATGTCGAACCCGATCGGCCTGACGCTGTCGAACATGATCTACGTCGACTGGACCGTCGACGAAGTGACCCGCGACGGGCGCCGGTTCCGGCACGACGGCATCTCGGCGCTCCGCATGAAGGGCGGCAAGGCAATCTGGGCGCGCGATTACTTCTTCGACCTTGCGGAGGTCGAGGCGATGTGGACCGCGGCGCCCGCAGGCGCCGCGAGCTGAGCGACCGGGGGCGTCAGCCCCGCTCGAAGCCCTGCGCCGGCCACGGCTCGCAGCGCAGCGGACGATCCTGGCGGTAGCCGAGCGCGTAGTCGGCCTGGATGAGGGTGTGCAGCTGGCTCGTGCCCTCATAGATCACGGCTGCCTTGGAGTTGCGCAGGTAGCGCTCCACGGGGAACTCATTGGAGTAGCCGTTGGCGCCGTGGATCTGGATGGCGTCGAGCGCGGCCTGGACCGAGTGCTCGGTGGCGTGCCACTTGGCGAGCGAGGTCTCGCGCGTGTTGCGGAGGCCGCGATTCTTGAGCGCCCCCGCCTGCCAGACGAGCAGGCGGCCGATCTCGGTGCCCTTGGCCATGTTCGCGATCATCTGCTTGACCAGCTGGTGCTCGCCGATCTCCTGGTCGAACGTGTGGCGCTCGTGGGCGTACTTGAGCGAGGCGTCGAGGCAGGCCTGGGCGAGGCCGACGGCGCCCGCGGCAACCGTGTAGCGGCCCTGGTCGATCGCGCTCATCGCGATGAGGAAGCCCTCGCCCTCCTCGCCGATCCGGTTCTCGACCGGGACGCGCACATTCTCGAAGTTGATGAGTCCGGTGTTGCCGGCGCGGATGCCCATCTTGCCGTGCAGCGTGCCCGTGGTCAGGCCGGGCATCCCCCGCTCCACCACGAACGCGGTGATGCCCTTGTGCTTCTTGGCGCGGTCCACGGTGGCGAACACCAGGAAGTGGTCGGCGAGGTCCGCGAGGCTGATCCAGATCTTGCCGCCGTTGAGCACGTAGCTGTCGCCGTCGCGTCGGGCGGTGGTGGCGAGGTTGCCGGCGTCCGTCCCGACGCCGGGCTCGGTCAGGCCGAACGTCGCCAGCTTCTCGCCCTTCGCCTGCGGGACGAGCCAGCGCTGCCTCTGTTCCTCCGTCGCCCACTGCAGGAGCGTCAGGCTGTTCAAGCCCACGTGGACGCTCTGGACGACCCGGAATGCCGTGTCAGCGCGCTCGAGCTCCTCGCACAGGATCGCGAAGCTGATGTAGTCCATCCCCGAGCCGCCGTACTGCTCCGGGATCGGGGCGCCCAGGAACCCGAGCTCCCCCATCTTCCCGAACACCTCCCGGTGGGTCTCGCCCTGGGCATCCCACTCCCGGATGTGCGGGAGGATCTCGGCCTCGGCGAACGCCCGCGCGGCATCGCGAACGAGCTTGTTCTCGTCGGTGAGGGAGAAGTCGATCACGGTGTGCGGCCTCGGGCTGGGGGCTTCGTGGTGGGTGCTGCGCGGCGGCAACAGGGCAGGGGCGGGTGGCTGGCGGCGCCCCGCGGGACGGTCAAGGCGGTCGGTGCGGCCATGCTACCGCCGCCCGGGACGGGCCTCGGGGCCGTTGCGCGTGGCCGTGCCCCGACGGCCGCGGCGATCGGGACCGGGCCCATGCCTCACCACGACAGTGTCGGTTCGCGGTCATTCGCGAAACGCGGAACGGTTCTCACGTCTGGTGCCAAGCCCGCGCAGATCGTGTCGGACGCGCTCGTCGTCGCACTGGGATTGTTCGCCAATCACGCAAGCAACGCCAGGCCGGAGCCGCCGAGCACCGCGCGCTCGACCGGGGCTCGCAAGTGCCCGGAACCGTCTCGCGTCCGAGCCGCTTCCGGGCAATTCGCGAATCGCGGAACCTCCTCGCCGTCCCCGCCTTGGCTCGGCCTTCGAAGGGTCGCCGCGAGGGTCGTTCCGTGATTCGTGAACGACCGGGAAACGGCCTGCCGGGCGCGCCGCGTGCGCGCGGCCGAGGCGGCCGGTGCGCGCGGCGAGGGCCGACGCGGGGGCAGACGCGGGAGCACAGGCGGCGGTGGCCG
>JAKAMV010000725.1:0-1095 GCA_021812735.1 Chloroflexota bacterium
GCGCCGGAGCGGAGGACCGCTCGCCTCGGCTGTGTGTCTGCGGTCAGTCTGCCACACGGTCGCAGCGTGCGGCGTGAGGCTTCGGGAATCCTGAGTTCGAGGCACGCAGAGCCCACGGAAGTGATCTCACCGGGTTGTCGGGCCTGTGACGATTGGGGGGTTACGCCATGCAGTACGCTGCCGCAGTGTCGCCGGGTGCGGCAGCGTCTTCCGCTTGGGCCGCACGCATCAACAAGGGGAGACGGCAGGTGCACGGACTCAGGAGCGGGCGGATCGACGGCCGGGGCCCCGCGATCATGGCCTCGCTGGCGCTTGCGGCTTCGCTGCTCGCGGCGGCCGTGCTGCCCGGACAGGCGCAGGCTGCCACCGCCACCGTCAGCATCTCCCACTATGTGTTCACGCCGTCGCCCCTGACCATCACGGCCGGGACGACCGTGACGTGGGTCAACCGTGATCCGACCGAGCACCAGATCGTCTCCGACACGGGTGCCTTCCCGAGCTCCAAGATCCTGAAGACCGGGGGGACGTACTCGTACCGATTCACGAAGACCGGGACGTTCAACTACCACGACGGGTTCACGTCATCCATCCGTGGGACGCTGACCGTCAAGGCGGCCCCGAAGGCGACACCCAAGCCCACGCCGCGGCCCACGCCGCGGCCCACGCCCAAGCCCACGCCCAAGCCGACACCCAAGCCCACCGCGAAGGCGACGGCGACGCCGGCCGCCACGGAATCGGCCGTGCCCGGCGCATCGGCCGTGGCCGGCGCGTCGGCTGAGATCGGGTCAAGTCCGACACCGTCGGACACCGGCGCCTCGGCTGAGGCGTCTTCGGCTCCGGTCGGCTCGGCGGGCGGCGGGACGGGCGCCACCCCCGCCTCCTCCTCCCTCGACCTCGGCAGCGTTGCCGTGGGCATCCTGCTGGCGCTGATCGTGCTCGGGATCGGTGGCCTGGCCTATCTCACCCTGTTCCGTGGCCGGCAGCCGGGGCCGATCTCGGCGGGGTCGGCCGGCGGTCTCTGGGGAGGCGGGCCCGCGACGGGCCCGAGCCCCGAACCGGGCGGCGGGCCGTCGGCGCCCTCCACCGCCAGCCCAG
>JAKAMV010000725.1:1105-5228 GCA_021812735.1 Chloroflexota bacterium
CAAGCGGTTGTGGTTCGGGCCGTTTTGGAGGCAAATCCCAAGGACGATCGCGACTCCGGTTGTGCTGGATCGCGACCATGCGGCCGTGCTACGTTTCCCTTGGTGACGGGGGAGCAGGCAGTGACGACGAGGCCGGCGACTTCGATGAGGACGCCCCGCTGGGCAGCCACGATCGCGAGGGCTGACGCGCCGGCTGCTTGTCGTGCGACGAGGCCGTCGCCCGGCCGGTCAGCCCTCGACCGTCGACGAGATTGAGGCCGGGCTCGTGGCGCTCGCCAGGGCGGTGTGCGCTGCCGCCAGGAGCGTCTCCGGGTCCGTGCCGTCCTGAGGGAAGCGCGCGACGCCGACGCTGACCGAGACCGCGTGCCCCTCGACCGGGTCGAGTTTCGCGATGCGCTCGATCACCCGCCTCGCCACGGTCACGCCTGCCGAACCCGGAGCGACCAGCACGAACTCGTCGGCGCCGACCCGTCCGATCGTGTCCACGAGTCGGACGCTCTCCGCGAGGATCGTGGCGACCTGGCGGAGCACGAGGTCGCCGGCTCGCGACCCGGAATCGGCATTGAGGCGCTTGAAGTCGTCCACGTCGAACACGGCGACGGAGATGTCGCTGCCCTGGCGCTGGGCCCGGGCCACCTCGAGCTCCAGCACGCGCCGGACGGTCCTCGCGTTCGCGAGGCCGGTGAGCGCGTCCGTGTGCGCCACCCGCTCGTACCAGTCGGACCGCTCGGTCACGAGCGACGAGAGGCGGAACAGCGTGATCGCGGCGGCGGCGAGGTCCGCCGTGCCCACGAGGAGCGTCTCCTCGGCCGTGTCGACCTCGTGCTGACCCGGCCAGCCGAACGTCAGCACGCCCAGGCAGTCCTCGACGCCGGCGCCGGCCGCCACCACGAGCGGCAGGTCCACGCCCGTCCAGGCAGCACCGTCCGGACCCGTCACCGACCGGCCGAGCGTGCCGGAGCGGTCCAGCGCGGCGAGGTTGATCGGGTGGTCGGGATTGCCGGCGACCTCGGAGGCGAAGGCGGCAACGCGGTCGTCCGCCATGCCGAGCGTCAGCAGCAGCTCGACCTCGGCCCGCTCGGGATCCTGCGCGAACACGGCCGCGACGCCCGCGCCGACGGCGCTGGCGCTCGCCTCGACGATCACCGCGAGCGCGGTGTCGAGGTCGGCCGCTCGGGCGAGCGCAGCCGCGCCGGCCGATAGGACGGCCAGCGATCCGCCGTCGACGCCGGTTGAGTCGGACACGAGGACCCTCCGTTGGCTGCTCGGCACCGTCGGCTGCGGGACTTGGGCGGATGCGCGCCGCTGCCGCCTCGGCGTGCCGGATCAGGAGCGCATCCTACACCGACCCCGTGGACAATCCGGTACCCGATGGTGTCCGTCGGCTAGACTCCACCTCGTGAAACTCGTCGTCGCCATCGTGCACAACGAAGACGCCGGGGCGCTCGTGGACGCGCTCCTCGCCCGCGAGTACCGCGCGACGCGCCTGCACTCGTCGGGCGGCTTCCTCAAGCAGTCCAACGCCACCGTGATCCTCGGCGTGGAGGACGACCAGGTCGACATCGTCCTGGGCATCGTGGACGAGACCTGCCACCCGCGCACGCAGATCGTGAACCCGATGCCGCCGATCATGGAGCCCGGGGAGTTCTTCATGCCCTACCCGCTCGAGGTGGAGGTGGGTGGCGCCACCGTGTTCGTGCTGCCCGTGGAGCGGTTCGAGCGCCTGTGAACCGCCTGCTCCGCAAGCTCCTCCTGTGGTGCGCCCGCAACACGTGGATGCGCGAGCACCTGGCCAGCCTGCCGTTCATGCGCCGGGCGGTCCACCGGTTCATGCCCGGCGACACCATTGACGACGCCCTCGGCGCCGCGGTCGCGCTGCAGGTCCTAAGCATCGGGACGATCTACACCAAGCTCGGCGAGGCCCTGGCCGAGCTGTCCGGGGCGCAGGAGGTGGCCGACCACTACCTCGAGCTGCTCGGCCGGATCAAGACCTCCGAGATCGACGGCGAGATCAGCGTGAAGCCCACGCAGCTTGGCCTGGACATCGACGAGGACGCCTGCTTCGCCCACCTGCGCACGCTCGCCGCAGCCGCAGAGGCCCAGGGCTCGTACCTGTGGATCGACATGGAGGACAGCGCGTACGTGGACCGCACGCTGGACCTCTACCAGCGTCTGCGAGCGTCCCACCCGCAGACCGGCATCTGCCTCCAGGCGTACCTGCGCCGCACGGCCAAGGACGTGGAGCGCCTGCTCCCGATCAACCCCGCGATCCGCCTGGTGAAGGGCGCCTACGACGAGCCGCGGGAGATCGCGTTCCAGCGCAAGCGCGAGGTGGACGCGAACTACCTGGGGATTGCGGTGACGCTGCTGCGCGAGTCCCGCGACCGGCCGCTGCGGATCGGCCTGGGCACCCATGATGTCGAGCTGGTCCAGCAGATCGCCACCCACGCGGGCGCGGCCGGGATCCCCAAGCAGGCCTTCGAGGTCCAGATGCTGTACGGCATCCGCGCCAAGGAGCAGCGCGCCCTCGCCCGGGACGGCTACAAGGTCCAGGTGCTGATCGCCTACGGCCCGGCCTGGTACCGCTGGTACATGCGCCGCCTCGCCGAGCGCCCGGCGAACGTGCTGTTCGCGCTGCGCCAGCTGCTGCCGTAACCGGCTGGCGGCTGGCCGCGTCCCAGCGCCGTGACCGCAGATCCCGAACCGGGCCGAGCGCCCCTCACCGCCCTGCGGGGCCCGTCTCGGGGTCCGTCCGCCGGGCTGGCGCTGCTCGGAGTCGTCGGGGCTATCGGCATCGCGGTCGCCCTGGCCCTCGCCAGCGCACCCGCGCCGGCGCCGTCCCCGGCCGCGGTCGTGTCGGCCAGTCCGTCGGCATCGGCCTCCGCGACGCGGCAGCCCATCGCGCCGCCGCCCACGCCGCTCGTCGGCCCGGGCCGTCCCGTGACCAGCATCGTCCTGGTGCTCCGCGGCGTGGCGGACCCGCCCGACACGCTGGCCGCACTGACCGGCTGCCAGGCGAATGCACGGACCACGGGAAACCCCCTGTTCCCGGCGATCAAGGGGGCCGACGTGGACAGCGTCGCGGAGGCTGCCGGCCGCACCAACGACGGCTGGCTGTTCGTCCCGCCCGGCATCCAGGCCGCCACGCGCGTCTGGCTCGGCGACGACGTCGTCGGCCTGGCACAGGCTGTCGGCGAGCCCGTGGTGGCCGTAGGGACGAACGGGGAGGTCTGGCTGGGCGGCCCGGCGGGCGCCACGCGCTGGTTCCCCATCGCGACGCCGCACGGGCGGACGGCGTGGGTGATGAGCGCTGACGAAGTCGCCGGGACGAGCAGCTGCGGTCCGTGGATCGTGCCGTCCACGATCGCGGGTCTCCGCTCGTTGACCTGTGCGGGCATCAGCGTGCGGGCGTGCCTCAACCTGCTGCCGCTGATCAACGCCGACACGACGGGCGTCCTGCAGCCGGGCGGCGACCTGGCGGTGGCGGTGCCGCCGTGCATCGACTCGCACCACTGCTACTCGACGCCGCTCACGTTCGTCGGGACACCGGCGGGATGGTCGGGGTCCGCCAGCCAGGTTCGCGGGCTCGGGGTCAAGGACTACTCCGGCACCCTGCAGCCGGAGCTGGAGGCCATGCTTCCCGACTACGCCCTCGACGCCCTGGGACGGCCCTCCCTGCCGCTGCCGACCGGCGGTGAGAAGGCGAAGCTCAACACGTGCTCCGAGTCGCTGGCCGGTCCGCTGCACGCGGCCCCGTGGGATCCGCGCGTCGCCTGGGTGGGCGACATGCCGGTGGTCTGGCCGACCGGCACGGTGCTGCGCTTCCTCCCCCTCGCCGAGGTCGCCACACCGGGCCAGCCGATCGGGGCGTCGGCGTTCCAGTTCGACCCCGTCACCCTGCCGGCGGCCGATGGCAAGGAGCTTGATCGCATAGCCCAGCTCCCGCGCGAAGCGAAAGTCGCGCTCCGAGAGCTTCGTGATCCCCTCGCGGTACACGTCTTCGGGGTGGACGTCGATGTGGAACGCCAGCGTCGCGAGGATCGAGAGCTTGTAGGCGGCGTCGATCCCCTCCACGTCGTTCGTCGGGTCGGGCTCCGCGTACTTCAGGCGCTGCGCGTCCGCC
>JAKAMV010000726.1 GCA_021812735.1 Chloroflexota bacterium
AGGTGTCAGGCGGGGATCAGGTCGTCCACGAGGGCCTCGAGGTCGCCGAAGGTGCGGACGCCGCGCATTCCGTCCTCGAGGCTGATGTCGAAGGCGTCCTCCACCGCGACGAAGAGGTCGGCCAGGTCCTCGCGGTCGAGGTTGAGGTCATCGGTGAAGTCGGTCTCGCTGTCGAGCTCGTCGGGCTCGAGGCCGATCACCGAGAGACAGAGGGAGAGCAGGCGCGCTTGGTCGGCGGAGTTCACGCTGGCCTCCTTCTCCGCGTACGACGCCGTTGCAGGCGGTTTGGCTGCGACAGCAGCCCGGATCGGCTCGATCCCCCGACGTTGCCGAGCCTATCAGACCGAACAGGCGATGGGGAACGAGCTCGCGGTCCCTCCTCGCGGTGTCGCTCACACCCCTCCTCGCCGTCGAGGGGCCAGCCGCCACCGCGGGGTGCTCGACGAGAATCGGCGCGCTGACTAGTATCCGCGCGATGGATCAGCGTCCCGATCCTGACCGGTTGCCGACATTGGTCGCGGAGTGGTCCCGGCCGGAGGTGGACCTCGCGCGCCTGCGCATCACCCTGCCGACGCTCGGAGCCGTCGCCCGCCAACTGACGGCCGAGGGGACGCGGGCCGAGCACCAGCGCTCGACCCTCACGCCCGTGGGCCGCGTGGCCTCCTCCCCGATCACCACCAGCGGCCAGCAACTCCTCCGCGTGTTCAACCCCCACGCCAGCCTGCCTGCCGACCGGATCGCGACGGCGAGTGCACTCCTGTCGCGCCCAGCCGGATCGGCCGATGACAACCCCTGAGAAGTCCCCCGAGGAGGCTCTGCCATGCGCGCCGCGCTCCGCCCGTCGTCACGCTGCTCGGTCACGGCGCTTGTCGCCGTCGTCGCCCTTGGACTTGCGGCCTGCTCGGGCTCGGCATCGCCCACCAACCCGCCCGTCTCCGCGGCCGTGGCGAGCGAGGGCTCGGCGGCGCCCTCCGCGGCGAGTCCGACCCAGACGGGCTCGATGAGCCCAGCGCCGACCGATTCCGGCGGCACCGCCTCCGCCCCCGCCAGCGGGCCGACCGCGGTCCCGACCGCCCTCGACCCATGCCAGCTCATCACGAGCCAGGAGGCCGGGCGGCTCGCGAGCACCAGCTTTGGCGCGGGCAAGGAAGAGAAGCTGAGCGGCAACAGCAAGATGTGCACCTACGGCTACCAGACCAAGAACGTGTTCGAGGTGATCGTGGCCGTGGCGCCCGACGTGGCCACCGCGAAGAAGCAAGAGGCGTCCGCGGAGGCCGACCTGCAGGCCAACGCCGCGAAACTGAACCAGGGCCTGACCATCACGAAGCTGCCCGGGTTCACCAGCGACAGCGATGCCGTCCTGCTGGAGCTGAAGCCCAACAGCATCGGCGTCAGCGGACGCGCGATCTACGTCCTGCGCGGCACCGTGTTCTTCGGCTTCAGCGATCTCGTCCTGCTTGGGAGCGCGCCGTCGGCTGACGCGATGAAGGCGGAGGCGATGACGGTCCTCGGCCGGCTGCCCTGACCGTCAGCGGTGGGGCAGCCGCCTCGTGGCGATCGCTGTCCGGAGCACCGGCATGAGACGGCCGCGGAGGATGCGCTCCCGGTGCCGCTCCTCGATCAGGAGCCGATCGCGCGCCCGGAGCAGGTCAGCCTGCGCGACCAGTCCGACGAGACCACCCGTCCCGTCGGCATCCACCACCGGCATGACGCCAACGCGCGCCTCCACCATGCGGTCGGCGGCATGGCGGAGGGTCTCGTCCGCCCTGGCCACCACGGGCCGCTGCATCACGTCGCCCACCCGCATCGGCGTGCCCGCGTGGCGGCTGTCGACCAACGGCTCGTCAGCGTGGGTCCGCCGGGCGCGGCCACGCTGCGAGGCGCGGCTGGCCGCCGCCAGCAGTTCTCGTCGGCCCACGACGCCGACGAGACGCGAACTCAAGTCGACGACCGGAAACAGCCGCTGGCGGCCGTGGCTCGGGTTCGCGAGTTCGGTGTGCAGCGAGGACAGCGTCTGCTCGGGGCGGAGGAGCAGGATGCTCGTCGCCATGACATCGCGAACGAACAGGGCCTCAAGCGGGTCCACCGCATACTCGCGCGTCACGTGGAAGCCGCGGCGGGCGACCTTCTCGGTCAGGATCGAGCGGCGGAGCGCGAGCACCGAGACGAGGTCCGCGGTCACGCAGGCGCCGAGCAGCAGCGGCAGGACGCCGAGGTCGCCGGTGAGCTCAAGCGCGAACACGATGGCCGTAAACGGCGAGCGAGTCGTGCCCGCGAGCGTCGCCGCCATACCGAGGAGCGCCGCTTCGGGAGCGACATTGCCCGGTAGGAGCCCACCGACCATGCCGCCGGCCGCGCCGCCGAGCAGGAGCAGGGGTGCGAGGATGCCTCCGCTCGTGCCGGAACCCAGCGAGATCGCCCATACCGCCAGCTTCACGACGAACAGGACCGCAAGGGACTGGAGCGCCAGCGAGCCGGCGATCTCGGCGCCGATGGAGTCGTAGCCGACGCCCAGCACGTGCGGGTCGACGAGCCCGCCGATCCCGATCACGAGGCCACCGACCGCCGGCCACCACATCCAGTGGACCGGCAGGCGCCCGAACGCATCCTCCGAAGCGTAGACGGCGATGGTCGCCAGCCATGCCACCAGCCCCCCGACGAGGCCCAGGCCGACGGCCGCGAGGACGGCGCCGGCATCGACCTGCGGGAGCGTCCCAGTCGCCACGGCCAACGGGAACAGCGGTGCCGGCGCGACGAGGCCGCCCGCCGAGAGGCTCGACCGGAGGACTGCGGCCAGAAGGCTCGCGGCCGCGACGGGGATGAGCGACCGGGGCTTCCACTCGAAGAGCAGGAGCTCCACGGCGAGCAGCACTGACGCGACCGGCGTGCCGAAGACCGCCGTCATGCCGGCGGCGGCGCCGGCGACCAGGAGCGTCTTGCGCTCGGCGGCCGTCAGGTGGATGAACTGCCCGACCATCGATCCGAACGCGCCACCGGTCAGGATGATCGGGCCCTCGGCGCCGAACGGGCCGCCGGACCCGATGCTGATCGCGCTCGAGATCGGCTTCAGGACCGCCAGGCGCGGCTCGACCCGACTGCCGCCGGTCAGGATCGTCTCCATCGCCTCGGGGATCCCGTGGCCGCGGATCTGCCGACTGCCGAAGCGGGCGATGAGCCCGATCACGAGGCCGCCGGCAACCGGGATAGCGATCGCTGTCGGCCCCGGCGAGTAGATGACGGGCGACACGAGCTCGACCGACAGGCGGTGGCCGTAGAAAAGGTTCGTGAACAGGCCGATCAGGTCAAGCAGGACCAGCGCGGTTGCCGTGGCGATCGCGCCGACCAGGAGGGCGAGCGGGATCAGCTTCAGCGCGTCGCGACCCATCGAGAAGTCACGGAGGCGCGTCCCGGCCGCAGCGAAGACTGGCGCAGCGCCCGCCCCGGCGAGCGGCGGTGGCTCCTCGCGGAGGCCGACGGCGTCAGTCAAGGCCGTCGAACGCTGCGGCGATCGCGGCGAGCCCTCCTTCGAGGTCCTTGGGCACATGGCGATCGCTGAGCAGACGCGCCATCGCGTCGCGCCGGTGTTGGACGACTGTGTCATGCAGTTCGAGGCCGGCGTGCGTGACGCGCAGGAGGGTGACCCTGCGGTCGTGCTCGTCGCGCTCCGCGGTGGCGAGGCCGTGGCGCTCGAGGCGGCGCGCGAGTCGGCTCGCCGAGGGCAGCGACATGAGGAGCCGGGCCGCCACCTCGCCGACGCGGATCGGCTCGCCCCGGCCCTCCGCGACGACGGCCAGCGCCCGCCACTGGACGAGGGTGAGGTCAGCCCGCTTGCCCACAACGAGGGAGGCGGCGGTCAGCCCTACGGCTCCCCGCGCGAGCCTGTCGAGTGCGTCGAGTTCGGCACTGGTTACCATGGGAAGCGATCATACGACAATAGTTGTCATATGGTCCATATCCGCCGCGGACATGCTGCCGGCGCTCGTCGGCGGGCGACGGGCACGCGCAGCCGGGTGGATCGCAATCTCACATGCGCCTCGGCGATAGGTACTTGAGGATCCTCCGTGGGACGCCGAGTCGAAGCCCCAGAGCGCACGCTGCCAGCGGCCCCTAAGCAGTGCCGTCGTGCCCAGGCCGTCGCCGCGTCGACGCTCTGCCTTGATCCATTCGGCCGATGACCAGTCGTACAGACCAAGGATGTCGTTCGTCAGTCGCGTTCCGGACGCGATGCAGGCTTCGACCAGCGCTCTTGGACGCAGCAGGAGCAAGTCTCCCAGGTCAAGGGTCGCGATCTCCCCGAGCTGGTCGGCGGCGTAGCACTCGGTTCCGGTCCACAGCTTGTACGTGGACTCCGCCTTCCAGACCCAAATGGCGACCATCTCCGGACCCTTCATGGTCCGCTCGTACTTCACGGCTCTGACCGCTCCGAACTCCAAGCCATCTCGATGATCCGCCAGGTTTCGGATTGCACGAATGGCGAGAGCCCGCCGCGTTGCAGATCCATCCGGCGCGGCACGGAGGTGCGCGATCGGGCGGGCAGCCTCGCACGCCGCACCGGGGGTCTGTGAGACGAGGCGGTCGAAACCGATCGCCGTCGGCTTCGCAGCGATGCCCTCGCGTGCCGAGACGACCCAGGCAAGGTTGTCAAGCGTCGCCGTGAATGCGTTCAGGGCGGCGGTCACGTGGTAGCTCATTGCGATAGACGAGGTCGTTTCCCGAGCCGCCCTCGATCGGCCGATCCCGGGGTGCGTGCTTGGGCCAGTCCGGTCCCATCGCTTCGCGCCTCTCGATACGAACCAATTCGTCGCGGGCCAACAGGAGGTCACGGACGAGGCCGCGAATCGCCAGGAGATGAGGCACCGACAGTTGTTCAGTTCGGTCCGCAGTAGGGCCGAGCGCGCCCGCCAACGCCCGCCTCAGTCGCGGCACGAGGGCGAGGGCGGCGTAGTCGAGGACCCAGCCCGTGTTGACCGAGACGTGCGCTTTGGAGAGCGCATTCGTCCGCGTCATCCGGTACATGCGCGCCTTCACGCCTGCGAGGAACGACGCCTCCTCCGGGGTTGCTGTCCCGACGGCTCCGCCCCAGAAGGCTGTGGTGGCCCGGTGCCTCGCAAGCATGGGGCTCACGAGGTAGTCGTTGCCGAGTGCTTCGTGCACCGCAATGTCGCGCGGCAGCAGGACTGAGCGGTCCAGGCCCCACCGAAGCTTCGCGTCGAGGGGCTGGGGCCAG
>JAKAMV010000727.1 GCA_021812735.1 Chloroflexota bacterium
GACCCGGTTGACGCGAGCACCTGCACGGTGGCTCCCTCACACACCGGTGCGCTGTCCCCCAGGCCGATCAACGCGGTATGGACGCACGTGGGCGCCGCCAGCCGTCGCGCGTCCGGCACCGCGGTCAGGATGACGTCGGCGACCGCGGGCGTGCGGACGTCGCCTCTGCGGCGCCCACCCCGGGCCCGCGGCAGTACCGCGCGGAGGCCGCCTTGCGCCCGGCCCACGTGGCGTTACTGCGGTCGCGCCGTCGGCGCCAGCCGCGCCCGTGGCGCTTCTTCGATGCCGTCCCCCGCAGCGTCGTGCCCATCCGCCCTGACCGTCCCCAGCTCCTCCGGCTGCCCGCCGGCTCCTTCGTGAGTGTGGCACGAGGGTGGGCCCCGACCAGTGCCATCCGACCTCGCGGGCGGGCCCGGGCCGGGGCTTCGCGAGCGCTGAGCCCGCCGGGAGCGAAGCTGTACGCCGCCTGACCCGGCGCACGGGCGGTGAGCCGCCGCACGCCGGCCTGTCCGGTGGCAGCGTGCCGTGCGAGCTGGCCCTGACCTGCCAGGCCCTCCACACGTCCGTCGAGAACCTCGCTCGCAAGCCGCCTGCGTGTCCTTCTGGCCTCGCCAGAAGGACCGGCGTTCTGGGGCGCGCGGCTCTCAGCGGTATCGCGCGTCGCGCCGACCGCCGATACGTCCCGCTCGATCCGTGGCCGGGACTTCAAGCAGGAACGCTAACCCGTCTGATCCGCGCGCTGCCACCAGACCACGGTGGCTCCGAGCCCGCTGAGCGCGGTCACCACCACGAGGGCGACACTCATCCCCGTCGCGATCTCGCCGGCCGGCCCGGCCGCGCCCACCACGAGCAACGGCACCGACCAGGGGAACCAGGCCGCCCACCCCAGGGCGCCCAGCACCTGGGCGAGGGCCATGACGAGCACGGTCCAGCCGAGTGGCGGGATGTACCCGCGTCCGACGCCCGCCACGAAGGCCGTCGTCGTCTGCAGGGCGATGCACATGGCCGCCGCCACCGCGCTGGCGGTGAGGGCGCTGAGCACCAGGGTCGCCGACCAGCCGGGCAGCCCCACGAGCGCGCCGACGCCCAACCCGAGCGCAACGATCCAGGCCGAGATGGCGCCGCACCAGATCGCCAATACGAGCAGCTTCGCGACCACGATCGTCCAGCGTGGCGTGGGGATGGCCAGTAGGTTCCGGACCGTCCGATCGGCGAACTCGCGGCCGAAGACCCACGCGGAGAGGAAGGCGAAGAGCACCGTGCCGGCAGCCCCCACCGTCTCGGCCAGGAGGTGCAGGAAGCTCGGCCAGTCGGCGGTGCCGGCGGCGAGCTGCGCCTTCGCCCCCAGGAGGCCGAGCTGGCGGGCACGCTCGGGGTTCTTCAGGATCACCATGAAGAGCCCTTCCACCAGCGGCGCGAAGGAGAAGCCGCCGGCGATCACCCAGGGGACTCGCGAACGGCGCGACTTCAGGAACTCGGTGGAGATCGCGGCTCCGAGCGCGCTCATGCGGCGGCCCGATCGGCGGCCGTGGTGAGCCGGATGAAGTGCTCCTCCAGCGTCTCGTGGACCACCGCCAGATGCATGGGCGGTACTCCGGCGGCGACCAGCAGGCGGGCGATCTCGTCGGGCGCCTCGATCGCGCGCGGCTCGCGCAGCTCGAGGGCCGTCACCCCGCCATCGCGCGCCTGGTGCACCGGCGTGAACCCGGCGGCGTGGAGCGCCGCCTCGGCGACGGTGGGGTCGCGCGCCACCACCTCCAGGCGCGGGTCGCGATGGCGCTCCAAGGCCGCACTGTCGAGCTCCTCGATGAGCCGTCCCCGGTGGACGATCCCGATGCGGGTCGCCAGGCGGTCCACCTCGGCGAGGATGTGGCTCGACATGAAGACCGTCACCCCACGCTCCGCTGCCAGGGACCGCAGCAGCTCGCGGATCTCGATGACGCCGGCCGGGTCGAGCGCGTTGGCGGGCTCGTCGAGGACGAGCAGCTCGGGCTCGTGAAGCAGGGCGCGGGCCAGGGCGAGCCGCTGCAGGTTGCCCAAGGAGAGCGTGCTGGCGCGCCGGTCCGCGTATTCCGCGAGGCCAAGCCGCTCGATCATTCGCCCGACCACGCCCCGGTCCCGCACGCCCTGCAGTCGGCGGGCCACCTCCAGGTTCTCGCGGACGCTGAGCTCGGGATACGCGGTCGCGGTCTCGACGAGATGGCCGACCCGCCCCCAGGGCCCGCCCGTCCCCGCGCGCACCCGCTCGCCATAGAGCTCGGCATATCCGGCGGTGGGCGAGATCATGCCGAGCAGCATGCGGATGGTGGTCGACTTGCCTGCCCCATTGAGGCCGAGGAACGCGTAGACCTCGCCAGGCGCCACGCGCAGCTCCACCCGATCGACCGCCAGCACGCCGCCCCGATAGCGCTTCGAGAGACCGCTCGTCGCGACCGCGAGCGTGCTCACAGCGGCAGGCCGGCTTCGAGCAGCGCGAAGGCGCGATCCGTCAGCGCCGTGTAGCCGCCGATCGCATCCTCGGGGCCGGCTCGCAGCACGACGGTCATCGCGCCCATCAGGGCGCCCGTCAGGACGCGCAGGCTGAAGGGGTCCGGTCGACGCCCGGTGCGCCCCGCCTCCGCGTCGGCGAAGAGCGCCTCGACCTGGCGCGTGTCATCGAGCACCGCCGTCCGCAGCTCGGGGACCGCGAGGATCAGGCGCGCCCGTTCCCATTGCTCGGCGATCACCTGGGGAGGCACCGCACCGAGCATGGCGCGTGCCGCCTGCCGCAGGGCCGCGATCGGACGCAGCTCGGCGGGCTGCTCCCGATACGCCGCGAAGAGCAGCGGGTCGAACATGTCATAGCGCACGATGTCGGCCTTGGTCGGGAAGTAGCGGAAGAGCGTGCTCGGGGACACCTCCGCGGCCTCGGCGACCTGCTCGACGGTGGTCTCCTCGTAGCCTTGGGTGCTGAACAGCCGGAGCGCCTGTTCCTGGATGAGCGCGCGGGTCCTGGCCTTCTTGCGCTCACGCAGGCCCGGCTTCGGTTGGACCGTCTCGCGCAGTGCGTTCATGGGCCGCTCCTTCGGCGATCGCTGGCCGCCCCATCATGGCACTCAGACCGCAATAGAGTGTATACATCTATCTGCTAGTAGAGTAGCACTTCCTGCCGCACTGGGGCGTGCCATTCGGCCCGCATGTCGGTCCAACTCGCGAGGACCGGCAGCGGGGCATCCGGGGCGCGGGCACCGCCCACGAGTCGCTCAGGAGGGTTCGGTGATGTGCGCCGCAAGGACCCCCTTCCGGGCGGGGTCCGGCCGTCGTCCGCCCCGGGCAGGAACCAACAGGGCCGCGGGCCCTCCCCTTGTCCGGACGGGCTTGAACATCCCATAGCCACCCGGGACCACCGCCTGGCTGTGGGCGTGCCAGAGGGCCGCGCCCGAGGATGTCGGTCCGCTTCGTGACGTTCTCGGCCGGCTGGCCGCCGCACTGTGAGAGGGGCACGTCGCGATGCACGATCAGCAATGCACTCCGCGGTGGACTCTAGGCGACAAGCTGCTGACCCTCGTGCTCTCGGCCCTGGCCGGGTGTGACTCCATCGAGGACATCGACGCCCTGCGGGCGGGTGGCACGGGCCGCGTCCTCGGGTTCGCAGGTCAAGGCGCCCTCGACGCTCGGCACGTTCCTGCGCAGCTTCCGCTGGGGCCAGGTGCGCCAGCTCGACCGGGTGAGCCGGGAGCTCCTCGCCCGCGCCTGGGCGGCGGGTGCCGGACCGGGCGCCCACCCCCTCACGATCGATCTTGACTCGCCGATCTGCGAAACATACGGGCTGGCCAAAGAGGGCGCCACGCACCACGGGTACTCCGGCGTGCAGGGCTATCACCCCCTCCTCGCAGTGGCCGCCGGCACCGGCGACGTCCTCATGCGCGCCTGCGCGAAGGACACGCCAACACCGTGCGGGGGCAGCGCACTTCCTCGTTGAGACGATCGGTCGGGTGAGGCGGGAGCGACGGGTCAGCTCACGATGCGCGCCGACAGCGGCTTCTGCGCTTCGGAGCTGGTCGCGGCCTGTCGGAAGATGGACGTCCGCTTCAGCATCACGATCCGCCAACACCAAGGGCGTGCGCCGTCTGATCGAGGCGATCCCCGAACACGCCTGGACCCCATCCCGTACGGGCTTGACGACGGGGCCGACGTGGCTGAGACGACCTACACGCCGTTTGCCGACCAGAAGGCCGCCCGGCGACTGCTGCCGGGCTGCCATCCGTCAGGCGGCGGGCCCTGGGCCATCCCTGGTTCGCGCAGGCGCTCGACCTAGTTGCGCACCTTGCGGCTGGCCTGATCGATGAGCCGCAGTGCTTCGGCGGTAACCCCATAGTCGAGGGACAGGTCCCGGTTCGGGTCGCCGTTCATGAACGTCCAGTACAGGGTCAGCGGCAGCTTCAGCTCGATGAGCACGGGGATGGTCGCCCGCATCATATCCAGCGCCTGTGTGCTGTTGTAGCTCGTGAACTCGAGCGGGTACCCGACGGCCCCAATCTCGCCCACGAACAGCGGCTTCCCGATCTCGCCGGCGATCCGAGCAAACAGCCGGAGGTTCTCTGGGCTGTATAGGGCCCCCCCGGCGGCGACCATTGCGTCATCCATGTAATGGATGCTGATCACGTCGATCGGGTCAGGGTTGATGAGCCGGAGATAGGCCGTCAGCTCCTCAGCGGAGTCGGCCGAACAGTTCTCCGGAGCTTCACCAGCCAGGGCGGCGCGCCGAAGGCACGTCGCGCACCAGCGCGGCGACGAATCCCCAGTCGCAATGAGGTGATTGCCGTCGATTGCGCGGATCATCGACGCGGTCTGCCCGTAGTAGGCGACGAGGTCGTCTGATGTGTAGTCGAACGGCGGCGATTGGAGGTCGGCCCCGAGCGCGTACTCGTTGCCGAGCTCCCACATCGCGATCGTCGACCGGTTCGCGTAGCGGGTCACGACCGCTTGGATGTACTCGTCGACCCTCTGGCGGCCGAGGGAAGCCTGGTTCGTCATGCCCTCAAGGACCGAATGGCCGCCGAGGTCGCCGAGATTGGCGACGTTCCACATCAGGTCGGCGACGATCCGGATCCCGTACCGGTCAGCGGTGTCGAGCATCGCGTCGAACCCCGCGAAGAACCGCTGACGCTTCATGGCCTGCGTCGCGGAGTCCGAGTCGAAGAAGACGTCCTCGAACCAGCCAGCCGAGTAGGGCGATGTCGCGAC
>JAKAMV010000041.1 GCA_021812735.1 Chloroflexota bacterium
GCGACCTCGCGCTCGACTCGCTGCGCCTCGAGAAGGGCCACGGCATCTGGAGCACCGAGTACCGCCACCACGTGACACCGGCCGCGTGCGGCCTCGACCGCTACCTCGCGTTCGACAAGGGCGACTTCATCGGTCGCGACGCGGCGCTCCTCGAGCGCACGTCCGGCCCGGCGAGACGACTGGTCCTGCTGCGCGTCGACGCCGTCGACGCCGACGCCGCAGCCAGCGACGCCATCCGCCTTGACGGGCGCCTCGTCGGCGAGGTGACCTCAGGCGGCTTCGGGCACTTCACCGGGCTCAGCCTCGCGCTCGGGTACGTGGACCGCGAGGTGGCCGAGGCGCGGCCGCACATCTCGGTCGAGGTGATGGGCGAGGCGCGGCGGGCGTGGATCCTGCCCGCGCCCCCCTACGACCCCACGGGCACACGGCTGCGCGACCGGTAACGGCAGGCGGGCCGGCGGGCTCCCGTGCGGGGTGTCGTCGGCGGCGGCGCGATGGTGTCACTCGAGCCTGCCGTCGACCTGCCGGCCGGCGCCGTCGCGGCCGCGGCGCGGGCGACTGCGGGGCCGGCCTTCCTGCTGCGCACCGCGGGGCCGCGGGCGGCGGCGCGAGCCGGGGCGCCGCGAGCGCGGCCTCGCGGTAGAGCGCCTCGTACGCGTCGGCCATCCGCGCCGCGGAGAACCGCTCGCGGACCGACGACGCGATCGCCGCGCGGTCCAGTCGGCCGCAGTCGTCCACGCGCGCCGCGAGGTCTTCCACGTCCGTGCCGAAGAAGCCGTCCACCCCCTCGCGCAGGATCTCCGGCAGCGCCCCGAGCGGGCGCGCCAGCACCGGCGTCCCGCAGGCGAGCGACTCGATCGCCGCGAGGCCGAACGGCTCGGGCCAGGCGATCGGCATCAGGCTGGCCGCGCTCTCCGCGAGCAGGCGGTCGCGGTCGGCCCCGCTCAGCTCGCCCAGGAACTCCACGCCCCGGCCGGCCCGGCGGAGCGCCGGCCGGAAGACCTCCTCGTAGTAGGCGCGCTCCCGCGGCCGGGTGCCCACCTTGGCGGCGATGCGCAGCCGCCGGCCGGCCTGGCGGGCCACCTCCATGGCCTCCACGATCCCCTTCTCCGGGTCCACTCTGCCCACGAAGCACAGGCCGTCGCCGCGCGGCACGTCAGGGGCGGGCCCGAACGCCAGGCCGTTGTGGACGACGGCCGCCCACGGGGCGTCCGGCTGCGAGGCCGCCTGGCTGCGGCTGATCGCGACCAGGCGTCCGCGCATGCGCGGCAGCACGCGGTCGTAGCCCGGCAGGTCGAGTCGGCCGTGGAAGGTGTGGACCACGGGGACCGGCAGGGAGTCGGCCGCGGCGCCGAAGACGTCGAGGTGGAGGTGGACCACGTCGAAGTCGCGGGCGCGCTCGCGGACGTCGAGCAGGGTGGCCATGAACCAGGCGGCCGGGTCGGCGCCTGACCCGGCGGGGCGGAGGGCGCGCGGCACCGTCACCACGTGCTCGCCGCGCTCCTCCGAGTCGCCGCTGGCGAACGTGGTCACCTGGTGCCCGCGCATCAGGAGCTCGCTGCGCAGGGCGTCGATCACGCGCTCCGTGCCGCCGTAGGCGAGCGGCGGCACGCGCTCGAGCGGGGGCGCCACCTGCGCGATCCGCAGGGGGCCGGCGGCCGGAGAGGCGGCCAGGCCGGTCACAGCTCCACGTGCACCGAGACGTCGCCGCGCCGCGCGAGCACCTCCGCGCCGGCGGTGCCGCGCCAGGACTGGAACAGCAGGTCCACCTCCGCGTCGCCCACCCGCAGCCCCGACACCACGATGCGCCGCGCTGGGTGGGGCATGACGGGCCGCAGGACGCGCAGCGTCCGCCTCGGCGCGTCCGCCTCGACCCCCAGCAGCGCCTGCAGCAGGAAGAACGGCGCGGTCGCCGCGAACGCCTGCGGCGCGCACGCCACCGGGTAGGCGACGGGGTGGCCCGTCTCGGCCCGCGCGAAGCCGCAGAACACCTCCGGCATGCGGAACTGCGGGAAGGTGCGGGCCGCGTCGAGCAGCCCGTTGGCAAGCTGGGCCGCCTCCCTGTCGAACCGGTAGCGGCGCAGGCCGGCCACGGCGATCGCGGTGTCGTGGGGCCAGACCGTGCCGAGGTGGTAGCCGAGCGGGTTGTAGCCCGGCTGGCCCGCCGCGTAGGTGCGCAGGCCCCAGCCCGAGGCCAGGCGCGGCCCGGTGAGGTCCCGCGCCACGATCGCCGCACGGTCCTCCGCCACGGCGCCCTGCCAGAGCGCATGGGCCACGTTGCTGGCGAGGGCATCCGCCCGCCGGCCCGCCCCGTCGAGCGCCATGGCGTAGCGGTCCAGGTCCGGGCACCAGAACCGCGCCTCGACGCGCTCGATGAGCGCGGCAGCCTCGCCGCGGAGCCGCGCTGCAAGGCCCTGGTCGCCGCGCCGGTCGGCCAGCCGGGACATCGCCCGGAACGCGCCGGTGGCGTATGCCTGGACCTCGATCAGCGCGATCGGCGGGTCCGCCACGGCGCCGGCGCGGTCGCGGACCGAGTCGTGCGAGTCCTTCCACCCCTGGTTGCGCAGGCCCTTGGGCGCTCGGGTCCGGTAGGTCACGAGGCCGCCGTCCGCCGTTTGGGCCTCGAGCCACCCCAGCGCCCGGAGGGCGTTCGGCCACAGCTCCTCGACCAGCGCGTCGTCGGCGGTCCACTGGTGGTACTCGGCGAGCAGCAGCAGCCACAGCGGCGTGGCGTCCGCCGTGCCGTAGTAGCGCGCGAAGGGGACCTCCCCGGCGGCCGCCATCTCGCCGGTCCGGAGTTCGTGGAGGATCTTGCCCGGCTCCGAATCGTGGGCGTCGCTGCGCTCGGCTGCCTGGAGGCGGGCCAGCGTGCGCAGCGTGTCGCGCGCGACCGACGCCTGGACCGGCAGCAGGAACAGCGCCGAGATGAGCGCGTCGCGGCCGAACAGGGTGGCGAACCAGGGAATCCCCGCGGCGAGGAAGCTCTCCCCCGTCCCCGGGCCCGCCGTCTCGAGCAGGGTCACATCGGCGAAGCTGCGGGCGAGCACCGAGTTGAGCAGCTCGTCGTCGGATTCGAAGCGTGCCCTCGGCGCCGCGCCGCGGCCGGGGGCGGGACGACGGGGCTCCAGCCGGACGCCGCGCGTCCGTCGGGGGGACCAGGCCGCGGCCACCGACCAGCCGAGCACCAGCGTCTCGCCGGGGTCGATCTCGAGGTCCCAGGACGCGACGACCGAGGCGTCGCGGTCCGGCGGCGCGTCCCCGATCCGCGCCGGCGTCGAGTCGAGCGTCACGACGGTGTCGAGGCGGCGGCCGTCACGGCCGTGGTAGGCGAACCGGACCGCGTTGCCGTCGACCTGGACGTCCGCCTGGCGGCCGCGTGCGTCGCGGGCATAGCCGCGGACCTCGAAGATGTCCGCGGCGTCGCAGTCCAGGAGGAGGCTCAGCTCCAGGGCCTGGCGCGCCATCGTGAAGTTGGCGACGTGGACGCGCTCGCGCAGCCCGCTCGGGTCCAGCGCCCGCTCGCGGCGGATGCCGATCGACTGCGTGGCGAGGCTGGCGCTCCCCTCCGAACGCGTCGGGTCGTTGCGGAGCTCGGGATTGGTCAGCTGCACGGAGCCGCGGTCCGACCCGCCGGGGTCCGCCTGGAGCAGCGTCGGCCGACGCCCGTCGACGAGCAGGACGAGGCCCGACAGGACGCGCGTGTCGCCCAGGTACAGCCCGAGACCCCGGGAGTCCGGGTGGATGTCGCCGAACGGGTCGGCCACCAGCGCGAGTGCGCCGTGGCGCAGGACCGCCGTGGACCCCAGGTCGATCGCCCGCACGACGGAGCGCAGCCGCGGCCGCACGGTGCGCACGGGCGGGTTGCGGGCCGGGTCGGGCTTGGGCGTGGACGCGGTCACGGCAGCTCCTCCGGTGCGGAACGCAGGCTCGACTCGACGGTGCCGACGGCCGGGGCGGTGCTCTCCCGCGTTCTGGACAACCCTCGCAGAAATCTCTTGACCAGACCAACCCCGGCGTGAATAATACCGCCTAACGCGCGTTAGTGACGCGAGTTAGGCCAGGAGTCGGCAGGGAGTCCGACCATGGGAGCTGGCCACTGAGGGAGGCGGCATGAAGCAGCCGCGGCGACCCACGAGCTCGGACGTCGCCGCCCGGGCAGGCGTCTCGCGGACGACCGTGTCCTTCGTCCTCAACGACCGCGCCAACTCGGGCATCGCCGAGGAGACCCGCGAGCGCGTGCTGCGCGCGGCGGAGGAGCTGGGCTATCACGCCCACGGGCCGGCGCGGGCGCTGGCGGGCGGCCTGTCCATGACCATCGGCCTGGTGCTGCTCCAGACGCCGGACCAGGTGGCGGCGGACGCGCTGCTGGCGGACACCCTGCTCGGGATCGCCGACGAGGCTCGGTCGGACGGCTACCGCGTGCTGGTGGAGGCCGTCTCGCCCGACGGTCAGCGGTACAGCGACATCGTCCGCTCGCGGCGCGTCGACGGCCTGATCGTGTCCGGGCCCCGCGCCGACGACGCTGAGCTCCGCGGCATCGTCCGGGACGGGTTCCCCGTCATCCTCCAGGGCTCGCTGCCGGGCCTCGCCGTCCCCAGCGTCGACGTGGACAACCGGACCGGCGCCGCGACCGCCGTCGGGCACCTGGTGAGCCTGGGCCACCGGCGGATCGGGATCGTGACCAACGCCCCTCTCGACTACACGGCCGCCGAGGACCGTCTGGCGGGCTACCGCGATGCGCTCCGCGCCGGCGGCATCGCCCCCGACCAGCGGCTGGAGGCCGAGGGCGCGTTCGACGCCGCCAGCGGCTACACGGCCGTGCGCGGCCTGCTCCGCCGGTCACCGGACATCACGGCGGTCTTCGTCGCCAGCGACATCGTGGCCTTCGGCGCTCTGCGGGCCCTCCGCGAGGCCGGCCGCCGCGTCCCCTCCGACGTGTCGGTGGTCGGCTTCGACGACGTCCCGCTGGCCCGCCACTTCGATCCGCCCCTCACCACCATCCGGCTCCCCGCGCGCGGCCTCGGCGCCGCCGCCGGCCGCACGCTGCTCGACCGACTGGCCGGCCGACCCGTGACCAACCGCACGCTCCTGGCGACGGAGCTGGTGGTCCGGGAGTCGACCGCGGTCGCCAAGTGACGGGAGGGCAGCAAGCGAAGCCGATCCGTCAGCCACAAGAGTTGCCTGGAGGAGAGACCGCACATGCTTGATCCGCACCCGCGTCGCCTTCGCGCGATGGCCGCAGCGGCCGTCGTCGCGCTCCTTGCCACCGCCTGCTCAAGTTCCACCCCAACCGCCGCGCCCGCGACGTCCGCAGCGGCCGAGTCGATGGCGCCCGCCACCTCGGCGCCGGCGGGCTCCACGGCTGCCTCGACCGCCCCGTCGGGCGGCACCGGCAGCCTCGCCGGCCAGACCGTCACGGTCATCGGCACGTGGGGCGGGTCCGAGCAGGACGCGTTCATGCAGATGGTCAAGCCCTGGGAGAGCCAGACCGGGGCCACCGTCAAGTACACCGGCACCCGCGACCTGAACACCGTGCTCACCACGGGCGTCGCCTCGGGCGTGCTGCCGGACCTCGCCGGGCTGCCCGGCCCCGGCCAGATGGCCGAGTGGGCTGGCAGCCTGGTCGACCTCTCGACCGTCCTGGACGTGAACACCTACAAGTCCGAGACGGCGACGCCCCTGGTTGACCTGGGCACCGTCAACGGGAAGATGGTCGGCGTGTTCATCAAGACCGCCGTCAAGGGCCTCATCTGGTACGACCCCAAGGTCGTCGGCGACCTGAGCTCCAGCGCACCCACGACGTGGGACGCGCTCCAGTCGCTGATCACCCAGGACCAGTCCAAGGCCAAGGCGGCATGGTGCCTCGGCGTCGAGTCCGGCGCGGCCTCCGGCTGGCCGGGCACCGACTGGATCGAGGACATCGTCCTCCGTCAGGCCGGCCCCGACGTCTACAACCAGTGGTGGCAGGGCAAGGTCAAGTGGACCGACCCGGCCATCAAGCAGGCGTGGCAGACGTTCGGCCAGGTGGTCGCGCAGTCCTACGGCGGCGGCACCGCCGTCAACGCCACCAACTTCGCCAACGCCGGCGACCCGCTGTTCGCGAACCCGCCGGGCTGCCTGTTCCTGCACCAGGCCTCGTTCATCACCGGCCTGGGCGCGTTCCCGAAGGAGACGTCGGGCACGGACTACAACTTCTTCCCGTTCCCCGACATGAACGCCCAGTACACCGGCGCCATCGAGGGCGCGGGCGACCTGTTCGGCATGTTCCACAACACGCCGGCCTCCGCCTCGCTGATGGCCTACCTCGTGACCGCCCCGGCCCAGGACATCTGGGTCAAGCTCGGCGGTGCGCTGTCCGCCAACAAGAACGCCACCGACTACCCCGACGCGATCAGCCAGCGCTCCGCGCAACTGCTGACGAACGCGAAGATCTTCGTGTTCGACGCGTCCGACCTGATGCCGACCGACATGAACAACGAGTTCTGGGCCGACATCGTCAAGTACGTCCAGCACCCGGACCAGCTCGACGCGCTGCTGGCCGACCTGGACAAGGTCCAGGCCTCCGCCTACTCCCAGTAGCGGCAGCCCGGCACGGGCGGGCGCGGATCCTCCTCCGGCGCCCGCCCGGCCGGCAACCCCGGAGTCGTGACATGGACCCACGCCTGTTCACCGCGCTCATCGTGGTCGTCGGGGTGCCGGCGGCTTTGGTCGGGTACATCTGGCTGACCGAGCAGGTCCTGCGGGTGTTCGGCGAACCGGTCAGGCCCCGCATCCGGCCCTGGCTGTGGCTCGCCCCGGCCCTCGCCTTCCTGACCGTGTTCCTCGTCTACCCGAGCGTCGGGACGCTGGTCAGAAGCTTCCAGAACAAGGCCGGCACCGCGTTCATCGGCGTGGCCAACTACACGTGGTTCTTCGGCGACGACGCCTCGCTGGTCGCCGTCCGCAACAGCATCATCTGGCTGGTCACCCTGACGGCGATCACGGTGGGGGTGGGCCTCCTCATCGCGCTCCTGGTGGACCGCGTCCGATACGAGCCGATCGCGAAGTCCGTGATCTTCGTGCCGCTGGCCATCAGCATGGTGGCCGCGAGCGTGATCTGGTACTTCATGTACGACTACCAGGTCCCGCCGGGCCCCCAGATCGGCACCCTCAACGCCGTGCTCGGCGCCGTCGGCCAGCCGCCCGTCGCCTGGCTCCAGCAGTCCGAGTACGCGTTCAACACGTTCCTGCTCGTGGTCGTCATGGCCTGGATGTGGACCGGCTTCGCCATGGTCATCATCTCGGCCGCCCTCAAGGGCATCAACCCCGAGCTGCTCGAGGCCGCCCGCGTGGACGGAGCCACCGAGCCGCAGGTGTTCCGCAGGATCACGCTGCCGCTGCTCGCGCCCACCCTGACCGTGGTCGCGACGACCATGATCATCACGGCGCTCAAGGCCTTCGACATCCCCTACGTCATGACCAGCGGCCACTTCGACACGCAGGTGGTGGCGCTCTCGATGATCCAGCAGCTCTACGTCTCGGGCAATGCCGGGCGGGCGAGCGCGATCGCGGTGATCCTGCTGCTGGCCATCATCCCCGTCATGGCCATCAACATCCGCCGGTTCCGCGCCCAGGAGGCCCTGCGATGACCGCCACCCCTGCCGCCGCGACGGCGGCAGCCGTCGCGCGCCGGCGCGGGCCACGGCTGCGGGCCAGCCGGCTGCCCCTCCACCTGGTCATCGTCCTCCTGATGGTGGTCTGGCTCATCCCGACCATCGGCCTGCTCGTCAACTCGTTCCGGCCGCCTGCGTCGCTCACCCAGTCGGGCTGGTGGACGGCGATCTTCTCGCCCGCCCAGTTCACGCTCGACAACTACGCCCACGTGCTGGCCCAGAGCAACATCGGCGAGGGCTTCGTCAACAGCCTGTTCATCTCGATCCCGGCCACGATCATCCCGATCATGGTGGCGGCGTTCGCCGCCTACGCGTTCGCGTGGATGAAGTTCCCGGGCCGGGACGTGCTGTTCATCGCGGTGGTGGGCCTGCTGGTGGTGCCGCTGCAGTCCACGTTCATCCCGCTGCTCCAGCTGTTCGGCCCGCGCGGCCTGGGGATCACCGGGTCGTTCCTGGTGGTCTGGCTGGCCCACACCGGGTACGGCCTGCCGTTCGCGATCTTCCTGCTCCGCAACTTCATGGGCGAGCTGCCGCGCGAGGTGTTCGAGTCGGCGGCGGTCGACGGCGCCTCGCCGGTGACCGCGTTCCTCCGGCTGGCGCTGCCGATGACGGTGCCGGCGATCGCGGCCCTCGCGATCTTCCAGTTCCTGTTCGTGTGGAACGACCTGCTGGTGGCCCTCGTGTACATCGGTGCCCAGAACCCCGACAACGTCCCGCTGACCATCGTGGTGTCCAACCTCGTGAGCTCGCTGGGCGGCGGCTGGCAGTACCTCGCGGCGGCGGCGTTCATCTCGATGGTGGTGCCGGTGACGGTGTTCTTCGCCCTCCAGCGCTACTTCGTCCGCGGCATCGTGGGCGGCTCGGTGAAGGGGTAGTGGCCGGCGACGTGAGCCACCGGCGCGGGCACGCCGCGGGCTCCGCGGCGATGCGGCCAGCGCCGCTGCCGCCCCGCGACGTCCGCCCGGTCTACCCGGTCGACCCGTGGCTGATCCGGGAGCTCGCCTTCGAGGCGGAGCACCGCGGGCGCAACGAGACGGTCTTCGCACTGGCCAACGGCCACCTCGGCCTGCGCGGCAATGTGGAGGAGTCGTCGGGAACGGTGGTCCCGGGCACGTACGTCAACGGCTTCTACGAGCAGACGCCAGTCGTCTACCCGGAGCCGGCGCCCGCCTACGCCCGCTTCCACCAGGTGATGCTCAACGTCGCCGACGGCAAGGGCATCCAGCTCTGCGTCGGCGACGACCCGCTCGACCTCGACACCGGAGCCGTCAGCTCGTACGAGCGCGTGCTCGACATGCGGACCGGGCTCGTCACCCGGGCGTTCCGCTGGCAGGCGCCGCACGGTGCCGAGGTGGCGGTGTCCGCCGAGCGGCTGGTGTCGCTGACCCGGGAGAGCATCGCCGCCATCCGCTACCGCGTCACGGCCGAGAGCGGCAGCGTGGCGGTGCGGGTGGTGTCCACGATCGACGCCCGCGTGCGCAACCGGGGCGATTCCGACGACCCCCGGCTGGGGGCGCTCGTCTCGGAGGACGCCCTGCGCCTGGTCCGCTCGGAGGTGGACGGTCCGTGGGGCGTCGTCGTGCAGCGGACCGCGTCCACCCGGCTGGCGGTCGTGGCGGCCGCCGACCACGTGGTGGCGCACCACGGCGGCGCGGACCCGGGTCCGCTCGAGCGCGAGTCGATCGCGGGCGCGGAGGGCACCGCGTTCGAGGTCCTGGCCCGCCTCGAGCCCGGCGAGACGCTCGAGGTCGTCAAGCTGCTCGCCTACCTCACCTCGCTCGACGTGCCCGAGGGCGATCTGGTGGACGCCGCCCAGGCCGTCGTGGCCGAGGCGCAGTCGGTCGGCTTCGACGGGCTGGCGGCGGAGCAGCGATCCGCACTCGACCGGTTCTGGGCCGCCTCGGACGTCGAGCTCGAGGGGGACGTCTCGCTGCAGCAGGGCGTCCGCTACAACCTGTTCAGCGTGTTCCAGGCGGCCGGCCGCGACGGCCGCACGTCGCTGGCCGCCAAGGGCCTCTCGGGCGAGGGGTACGAGGGCCACTACTTCTGGGACACCGAGGTGTTCGCGCTCCCCTTCCTCGCCCACACGCAGCCCGCCATCGCGCGATCCCTGATCGAGTACCGCATCGCCACCCTCGACCGGGCCCGGGTCCGCGCCGCCGAGATGAGCGAGCGCGGCGCGCTCTACCCGTGGCGCACGATCGGCGGCGACGAGGCATCGACCTACTACCCGGCCGGGACCGCCCAGTACCACATCAACGCCGCCATCGCGTACGGCATCCGGACCTACGTCACCGCCACCGGCGACCGCGCCCTGCTCCTCGCGGGCGGGGCGGAGGTGGTGTTCGAGACGGCGCGGCTGTGGGCCTCGCTCGGCGCCTACTCGCGGGCCCACGACGGCGCCTTCTGCATCCAGCGTGTCACGGGCCCCGACGAGTACTCGGCGCTCGTGAACGACAACGCGTACACCAACCTGATGGCCCGCGCCCACTTCCGGTATGCGGCCAGCCTCGCCGCCTGGCTCGGGCGCGACCATCCCGACGAGTGGCACGACCTGGCGGCGCGGATCCAGCTGACGGCAGACGAGGTGGCGGGCTGGCGTGAGGCGGCGGACCGGATCCACGTGCCGTACGACGCGCGGCTCGGCGTGACGCCCCAGGACGACGGCTATCTGGGCCTGCCCGAATGGGACTTCGGCGCCACGCCGCCCGACGCCTACCCGCTGCTGCTCCACTACCACCCCCTGGTCCTGTACCGCCACCAGGTCCTCAAGCAGCCCGACGTGGTGCTGGCCCAGGTGCTGCTCCCCGGCGAGTTCTCGACCGCCCAGAAGCTGCGCAACTTCACCTACTACGACCCGAGGACGACCGGGGACTCGTCGCTCGCGCCGTGCATCCAGAGCGTGGCGGCCGTGGAGCTCGGCCAGCCCGAGCTCGCCTACGACTACTTCATGCGCACCGCGCGCATGGACCTCGACGACGTCAACGGCAACGCCTGGCAGGGCGTTCATATCGCGGCCATGGCGGGCACGTGGATCTCGCTGGTGCGCGGGTTCGCGGGTTTCGTGGACGCTGACGGCGAGGTTGAGTTCGCGCCCCGGCTCCCCGAGGCGTGGCAGCGGCTGCGGTTCCGGCTCCGCCTCGGCGCATCGGTGCTCGAGGCGTCGCTCACCCGCGACGACGCCACGTTCAGCGTCGTCGACGGGCCCCCCGTCTCCCTCCGCTGCCACCGCGAGCGGGTGACGGCCGCGCCCGGCGCGCCCGTGACGGTGGACCTGCGGCCGCGGCTCGCCGCGGTCGTGTTCGACCTTGACGGCGTGCTCACCGACTCCGCCGAGCACCACTACCGCGCCTGGCGGCGCCTGGCCGAGGAGGAGTCGCTGCCGTTCGACCGCGAGCTCAACGAGCGCCTCAAGGGCGTGAGCCGCATGGAGAGCCTCGAGATCATCCTCGACAACGCCGGGCGGCGTCCGGACCCCGTCGAGCGCGTCCGCCTGGCCGACCGCAAGAACGCCTACTTCCGCGAGCTGATCGCAGGCATCAGCCCGGGCGACCTGCTGCCGGGCATGGGCGAGCTGCTCGCCGAGCTGCGGAGCCGCGGCGTCCGGACGGCGGTGGCCTCGATGAGCCACAACGCCCCCGAGGTGCTCGACCGGCTGGGCGTCCGGCCGCTGATCGACGCGGTCGTGGACCCCGGCTCGGTGAAGGTGGGCAAGCCGGACCCGGAGATCTTCCTCGCGGCGGCCGAGCAGCTCGACGTCCGGCCCGAGGACTGTGCGGCGATCGAGGACGCCCAGGCGGGGGTGGCGGCGATCCGCGCAGCGGGGATGGCGGCGGTGGGCGTCGGGGCGCGGCTCGAGGGCGCCGACTGGCGCGTGTCCGACACGCGGCGCATCACGGCCGACGCGCTGGGCCGGCTGGTGGCCTCGCGCGGCAGGAAGGGCGACCGGGACCTCGCCGCCCTGCCCGTCGACGAGTAGCCGGCGGGGCGCCGGGTCAGCGTGCTCGGCGCGCGTCGGGCCGGCGCTTCGGCGCCCTGCTCGGAGGACGGACGGGCCACGGCAGGGCCCCCTCGGTCCGGTCGGGCCGCAGGGCGAGCACGGGCCCGGGCTGCGGCGCCAGCGCCGCGACCGGCGCCTCCGCCCGCACGAGGCGCAGCGCGAGCACCGGGCACCCGTCCACCGCGCGCCTGGCGAGGTCCAGGAGGTGGAGCGGCACGTTGCCCGGCGCGATGATCGGGTAGCCCCACTCGTCGAGGTCGATGCCCTCGGGCAGCAGCTCGGCGCACGTCCCGTAGGCATCGCAGGCAATGCGGTCGATCTCGAGGCGATGGCCCGAGTCGAGCGCGCGGCGGTCGCTCACGCGGTCGCCCTCGCCATGCCGTGGCTGACGAGGCAGCGGCGGTGGTGCTGGTGTGAGGCCCAATCGGCCTCGTAGACGCGCAGCGAGCTCGCCAGCAGGCCGGTGGCGCCGTCGGGGAGGCGGCAGGCGCCGCGGCCGGCGATGGACTGCGACCAGCCGCGCAGGCGGGGCAGGTCGTCCTGGCGGGCCTGGCCGGTGGCGACCCGCGCCGAGGCGTCGGCGATCGCGCGCAGGCCGAAGACGCACGGGCCGCACTGGGCGGCGGACGACCCGGCCATGTAGTCCATGATCCGGGCCGTGGTGGTGACGCCGCACGTCTCGTCGCCCATGAAGGCCACCACACCGGCGCCGAACGCGGTGCCGCTGCGGCGCAGGATCGCGGGGTCCAGCGGCAGTCGCCAGGCGTCCTCGCCCGCGACCAGCCCGCCGAAGTAGCCGCCGAGGAGCACGGGGCTCCCCGCCGAGGCGGCCACGCCGGCCCATTCGGCCAGCTCGCCGATCGTCGTGCCGAGGTCGATCTCCACGACCCCCGGGCGCGACCCGCCGGTCACGGTCACCAGGGCCGTGCCGGGGGTCTCGGCGCGGCCAGCCTCGCGGTACCAGCCGTCGCCGTGCCGGGCGATGAGCGCAGTCTGGGCGAGGCTCTCCACGTTCTGGACCAGCGTGGGCCGGCCGGCGACGCCCTTCTCGTACGGGCGCGGGGGCACCGTGGTCGGACGCGCGTCGGCGGCGTTGACGAAGTGGACGGCCGCGGACTCCTCGCCCGCCACGTACGAGACGGGCGGGGCGGCGATGACGATGGGCACCCGGGGCAGCGACGGCGACCGGCTCCCGGCGCGCTCGTCCAGGGCGTGCTCGAGCGCGGCCCTCGCCTGCGCGTGCTCCGAGCCCACGTAGAGGACGGCGCGCCTGGCGCCCACCGCCTCGGCCGCGAGCTCGAGACCGTCGATGACCAGGTGCGGCCGCGACCCCATGAGCACCCGGTCCTTGTGGCTCAGGGGCTCGCCCTCGGCGCCGTTGGCGAGCACCACGGCATCGCCGCCGGAGCGCCCCGCGACAGCGCCCCACTTGCGGCCGACGGGGAAGCCGGCGCCGCCGCGGCCCAGCAGGCCGGACGACTCGAGCATCGCGATCAGGTGGCTGCGCTCCGTCCGGCCCGGCAGGTCGCCGAGCCGGGAGCGGTGGTCGGCGAGGGATTCCGCGCCTGCCGCGGGGGAGGGACCGCCCAGCACGCGGGCGGTCACCGGGCTCTCCCCCGCCGGCTGGCGTCCTCCCACGAGGACGCCAGCACGACGTCCTCGAGGCGGTCGCGATTCCGGCCCCAGAAGTTGACGCGGAACAGCAGGCAGGCGCCCACGGTACCGAGGCTGATGCCGCCGATCGCGAGCATCCAGAGCGACCCGGCGTCACTGCCCGCGAGGAAGCTGTGGGCCAGCGCGAGGGGCCACATCGCGTAGCTGGTCCAGTGGATGGCGCGCCACAGGCTCTGGGGCATGTGCGCCCGGAGGAGTCCGGTGATGATCAGCGCGACGAACAGGTACATCGAGACCACGCCCATCGCCACGGGCAGTGGCCGATAGGCGGACGCGAGCGGCACGATCGCCGCCGACCAGCCGAGCTTCACGAACGGGTCGAGCACCGCGCTCGTGATGTGAACCAGGTTGAACACGATCGCCAGCAGCGAGATGCGGCGGTGCATCTCGAGGTTGAAGAAGCGCGGCCACGTCTCGTGCCAGAAGCGGCCGACGGTGAGCAGGCCGAAGCAGACCGACGCCGTCACCAGCAGCAGGGACACGATCCCCGAGCCGCGGGCGGTGAACCAGAGGACTTGGTTGAACATGGGGTTTGGGCAGGCTCCCGGGCGGCGATCGGCGGCGCGGCGGTCCGGGCTGACCGCGCGAGGCGACCTCAGGACCCGCCGCTGCTCGCGTGCGAGTGGCGGCTCGTGGAGACGGGCGGGATGACGATCTGCTGGTTGTAGTACGGGTTCACCGCGCCGCCCTGGCCGCTCTGCCCGTCGTCACCCGCGAGCCCGTCGCCGTTGTAGGAGTAGCTGTTCTGCAGCTGCTGCGGCGTGAGGCCGCCCTGGGTGGTCGCGGCGCCGCTGTTGGCGGTGGTGCCGGTGTAGGTCAGGGCCGCGGCATAGCCGAAGAAGCCGGTCCCCGCGATGCCGAGGGCAACCGCGCCGAGGGTCATCGACTGCAGCCGGTCGTCGTTGCGGGAGCGGGCATGGATGCGGGCGGGGATCGTCGGGTTCACGAGGATGCAGTCTGGGTTCGGATTCTTTGGGATCCATGACAACCCAGATGTGGAAGCTCACAGGAAGCCGTCCGGGGCCGCCCGCGCCGGAGGGGCCCCCGGGTCGCGTTGACACCGCGGCGTACAGGGCGGTAGCATGGCAAGTTGTAGGACAACCTGTCGTCTGCTGTCCCAGCAGAGCCAGGCGAGCCCGCCCCGGCCGCCTCGGCGCACCCGCGCCACGCAGGCCCCGCAGCGCACCCGCACCGCACCCGCACCGCCACCAAGCCGACGGCGAAAGGACCCCGCGATGGCCGACACCGACGACATCCAGCAGGCCAAGTACTACCACCACGACGTCCCCCAGCAGAACCACGCGTTCTACCTCAAGGGCGCCGGCGCCTACGACTGGGGCATGCAGAACCGCTTCGCGCGCGTGTTCCGTCCCGACAGCGGCCGCACGGTCATGCTGGCCATCGACCACGGCTACTTCCTGGGCCCGACCACCGGCCTCGAGCGCGTGGACGTGGATATCGTCCCGCTGCTCGGCCACGTGGACGCGCTGTTCTGCACCCGCGGCATCCTGCGCTCGGTGATCCCGTCGGCCCAGGCCGTCCCGGTGGTCCTGCGCGCGAGCGGCGGCCCGTCGATCCTGCGCGAGCTCTCCGACGAGGAGATCGCGGTGGACATCGAGGACGCGCTGCGGCTCAACACGTGCGGCGTGGGCGTCCAGGTGTTCGTCGGGGGGCCCAACGAGACGAGATCGGTCCACAACATGACGCGCCTGGTGGACGCGGGCCTGCGCTACGGCCTGCCGGTCCTCGGCGTGACAGCCGTCGGCAAGGACATGGTCCGCGACGCCCGCTACTTCCGGCTCGCCACGCGGATCGCGGCCGAGCTGGGCGCCCAGATGGTCAAGACGTACTACGTCGAGGACGGCTTCGAGACGGTCACCGCCTCCTGCCCGGTTCCGATCGTCATGGCGGGCGGTAAGAAGCTGCCCGAGCTCGACGCGCTCACCATGGCGCACCGCGCCGTCCAGCAGGGCGCGGCGGGGGTCGACATGGGCCGCAACATCTTCCAGAGCGAGGCGCCGCTGGCGATGCTCAAGGCCGTCAACGCCGTCGTCCACGAGAGCCTGCCCCCGCAGCAGGCGCTCGAGCTGTTCCAGACGCTCAAGGGCGAAGCGGCGGCGGCCGGCTGACCGATGGGCGCAGAAGCCCTGGTGGCGCGCCTCGCCGCGGGCGCGCCCCAGCTCTCGGTCGGCATTCTCACCGCGGACCTGGGGCATCTCGCCGACGAGCTCGCCCGGCTCGAGGCGGCGGGCATGGGCGTCGTCCACACTGACGTGATGGACGGTGTCTTCTGCCCGATGCTGACCGCGGGCGAGCCGCTCGTGAGGGCCCAGCGGACGAGCCTGCTCAAGGACGTCCACCTGATGATCGACGAGCCGCTCGACAAGCTGGCGATGTTCGCCAGGGCGGGCGCCGACATGATCACGTTCCAGGTGGAATCCGCGCGCAACCCGCACCGCGTGCTCCAGGCCATCGGCGGCCTCGCCAACGAGAACGACCCGTCGCGCGGGATCCTGCGCGGTCTCGCCATCAGCCCCGGCACCCCGCTCGAGGTGCTGCCGCCGCTCCTCGACGAGCTGGACTACGTGATGCTCCTCGCGATCAACCCGGGCTGGGGGGGCCAGAAGTTCGTCGCCTCCACGGGGCCCCGCGTGGCGCGCGTCCGCGAGCTCGTCCGGGCATCGGGCCGGCCTATCCTGGTGGGCATCGACGGTGGCGTCACCAAGGCCAACATCCACGGGGTGGGCGCGCTGGGCGCCGATCTGGTGGTGACCGGCAGCGCCGTCTTCGATGGCGCGCCGCAGGTGGAGGCGAACGCCCGGCACATGCTCGGCGAGCTCCGCGCCGGCGCTGCCGGCGGCTGACGGGCCGGTCCCCAGCGGGCACGGGGACGCTGCCCGGACCCCGCGCCGCAGCCTTCCGCGCAGGGGCGTCGGCGCTACGCGGTGCGGATGATCACGAACTCGAAGGCGCCCTCGACGAAGTAGGTGCGGCTGTACATCAGCGGCACCGAGGCCGGGGAGTAGTGCACCTGGTCGAGGAGCAGGTACAGACCGTTGGCCGGGCGGCCGCGCCCCCACCCGATCTCCAGGTCCAGCACCGCGTGCAGCCGTGCGAAGGCCCGCTTCGGCCGCAGCCCAGCCTGCTCGAGGACCTCGAAGATCGAGCCCGAGCCGATCCGCTGGGCCGTCCCCGGCGGCAGGATGTCGAGCCGGATGACGTCGTACGAGAAGGCGACCACCTCGCCGTCGGAGAGGACCGCACGCTCCAGGTACATCACGGGCGCGCCGGCCGGGATGTCGAGGCGAGCACCCTCGGCGGCAGTGGCCGGGCGGGTGGCCTGCGTCCGCCACTCCATGCCGGGCTCGTGGCCGAGCTCGCGGATGGTGGCCGTCATCGAGCCCAGCTCCTGGAGGCCCGCCCTGATGGCGACGCCGAAGTCCGCCACGAAGGTGCCGGCGCCGTGGCGGATGTCCACCATCCCCTGACCCTCGAGCGACTTGAGGGCGGTGCGCACGGTGACCCGCGACACCTGGTAGCTGGCGGCCAGCTCGTTCTCGCTGGGCAGCCGCGCGCCGCGCTCCCACTCGGCTTTGAGCAGCCGGGAGCGGAGGTCGCTCGCGAGCCACTGGGCGCGGGTGAGCGGCTGCGCCAACCCAGTCGGGGCGGTCATCGGGCGAGTCGTCCCTCTCCCCTGCGGCCGCCGCGCGGGCGCCGGCAGGACTCCGCGCCGACACGATCGGCGGCGCACTGGCGGGGAAGTGTACGGCGTGCGGTCACGGTATGTTTCGGGTGTCGAAGTACGAATGCACGGAGGCGAACCTGCCGTCCCGGACCTCGACGATGTTGACGCCGCTCGCCGGGTGCCGGCGACCCTCGTGGTCGGTGAGCTCGGCGACCCACTCGAGCGCGCCCCGGTCCCCGACGACGAGCTCGTCGACGATCCTGACCCACAGCCCCGGGAACGCGGCGCAGGATGCCTCGTAGTAGGCGCGGATCTCGGCGTGGCCGCGACGGACCACGCCGCCCGGCTCCCGGAACTCGGCGTCCGGGTGGTAGTGGGCCATCACCGCGTCCACGTCGCGCGCGCCCTCGTCGCGCCAGTAGGCCTCGGCAACCTCGCGCGGACCGTCGCCCATGTCCTCGTCTCCTCCCTGGCGGACGCCTGCTGGACTCCACCGCGGCGGGGCCGCCGCCTCGACCCCGCGCAGCCCCCGCCTATCGCGTGCGCGCCGCGAGGAGGATCTCCCCGGCGCGGCCGGCGATGCCGGCCGCCGACCCGTCGGCATGGCGGGTCGTCGCCATCATCCGGCTGGCCCGCAGGACGCCCCGCGCCGCGCCCTCGCGGAGCGCGGGCTCGAGCGTCTCGATGTCGGCCGTCTTGGCCAGGCCCACGATGCGGCGCATCGCCTCGGCGGCGCCGTAGCCGATGCCGTCCTCGGCGACCTTGGCGATGAACGCCTCGAGCACGCCGTCGGTGAACACGCGCGGGTCGCGGCGCTCCGGCCACCGGGCGCGGAACGTGGCCTCGAAGGCGCGCCACGTCTCGTCGAGCAGCGACAGCGCCCAGGCGGCCCGCTCGTCCTCGCCCAGCGCGAACGCGCGCGCCGCCGCGATGACATAGTTGGCGTACGCGAGCCCGAGGTCGAAACCCACCGGGCCGTAGAACGCGAACTCCGAGTCGAAGCACTTGGTGGAGCGGGGCTGGCCGGCGGCGGCCGCTCGGACCATCACCGATCCCGTGTGGAGGTCGCCGTGGATCAGCGCCTCGCCCTGGGTCATGAACTGGACCTTGAGCCAGCCCATCTCCGTGACGGTCGCGTCGTCCTCGACCAGCTCGCGGGCGTCGACCTCGTTCCCGGGCAGGCAGCTGTTGCGCTGCGCCGGGCGGGTGGGCTCGGTGAGCACGAGGTCTTCGGTGATCTCGCACAGCTGCGGGTTGATCGCGGCGGCCATCGCCTCCTTGTGGGCGTGCGGGTCCATCCCGAACACGGAGGTCCCGAAGGCCAGCTCGCCGATGTACGCCCCGACGTCGGTCGCCGCGCCCTCGTGGCGCTCGCCGCGGTTGAGGGCGTGGCGCCAGACCGCGTGGTCGGAGAGGTCCTCCATGGCGATGACGAAGCGCTCGACGTCGTACTCGAACAGCGTCGGCACGAGCGAGGGCGCGAGGGCCCCGTGAACCCGCAGCGCGTTCGCCTCCTTGGCCGCCCGGTCTGGCGTCATCGGCCAGTCGGGGCCCACCAGGCGCACGTACGGCAGCGCCTGCTTGAGCACCATGCCCGGCGCGCCGTCTGGACCCTTGAGGATGAAGACGAGGTTCAGGTTGCCGTCGCCGACCTCCCTGACCTCGGTGATCGACGCTGGCGGGAGCGCCGCCGCGAGCCTCGGGTTGCGCGCCACGTAGTCGATGACGCTGGCCGGGGTGAGGATCTCGTACATCTCGGACATCGTGCTGCCTGTCGTGCGGGGAGGGGGTTCCGCTGCGCGCCGCCTAGACGGCGGACACGTAGCGGGCCTTCTTGCGGGAGAGGGTGAAGCTGAAGATCAGCGCCACCACCAGCACCACGCCCTTGACGACGTCCTGCGCGTAGTACGGGACGCCGGCGATGGTGAGGCCGGTGATCAGGATGCCCAGCATGACCGCGCCCAGCGAGGTGCCCCAGGCGTTCGGCAGGTTGAGGCCCATGACGGACATGCCCACGAGGGCCACCGCCACCGAGTCGAGCAGCAGCGAGTTGCCGGCGGAGATGTCGCCCTGGCCGATGCGCGAGGCGAGGATCAGGCCCGCCACCGAGGCCAGCAGGCCCGAGATCACGTAGGCCAGGGCCCGGTAGCGCGAGACGTTGACGCCCGTGAGGCGGGTGGCCTCGGGGTTGGCGCCGATCGCGTACATGACTCGGCCCCATCGGGTGCGGGTCAGGAAGGCCCACATGACCAGCGTGACCACGATCAGGATCATGACCGGGACGGGGATCGGGCCGACGAAGCCGTTGTCGATCGCCAGGAAGTCCGGCGTGAAGCGGCCCACCGCGAAGCTGCCGTCCGGCAGCGGCATGCCCGAGGAGACGGACTGGCCGTCCACGAACACGAGCTTGAGGCCCTGGACCACGAACATCATCGAGAGCGTGGCCAGCATGTCGGGGATCCGCAGCTTGACGATCAGGAACGCGTTCGCCAGGCCGACCAGGGCGCCCGAGATGAACACGGCACCGATGGCCACCCAGCCCACCTGGTCGTAGATGACCATGGTCATCGCGGAGATCGTGACCGCCATGCCCGCGGTCCCGCCGATGGAGAGGTCGATCCCGCCGACCACCATGGCGGTGGTCACGCCGAGCCCGCCGATCGCCGTCACGGACGCGTACTTGAGGACCGAGAGCAGCGTCGTCGAGCGGCGGAACGTGTCCTCCGCCGCGAGGAAGAAGACCAGCAGGACGACCGTGATGGCGATGACGCCGTAGCGGACGATCCAGTCCCGGATCCGCTCGGTCGTCGGGGTCGCCGCCTGCTTGGCGGTCGGCGTCGCAGGGGCGTCCATCTCAGGCAATCTCCGACATGCGCTCGATGATCAGGTCGCGAGTGGTCTCGCGGATGTACGTGTCAGACCGCACCATGCCGTCTCCCAGCACCAGGATCCGGTCGCAGGTCTCCAGGATCTCGTCCACGTCGCTCGAGGTGATGACCACCGCGGCCCCGCCGGCGGCCAGCCCCCGCAACCTGCGGCTGATGCCCGCGCGCGCCCCGATGTCCACGCCCCGGAACGGCTCGTCGAGCACGAACACCTTCGGCTTGCCGGCCATCCATCGGCCCACCACGACGCGCTGCTGGTTGCCGCCCGAGAGCTCGTCCACGTTGTGGCCGACGCCGGTCGCGACAACGTCGAGCTCGGCGATGACCCACCGCCCCCGACGCGCCTCGGCGCCGCGCGGGACGACGCCCCGCGGGGCCAGCGAGGAGAGGAACGGGAGCGCCGACGTGCGGGCGATGTTCCAGCCCGGCAGGAGCGCCTCGGCCGACCGGTCCTCGGGCACCAGGTACACGCCGCGCCGCACCGCGTCGCCGGGCGACTTCGGCGCGTAGGGGGCTCCGTCGAGGACCATCGTGCCCTCCGCGAAGGGCGTCGCCCCGAACACGCCCCGAGCGAACTCGGTCTTGCCGGCGCCCAGGAGGCCGATGATGCCGGTCACCTCGCCGGCCCGGAACTCGATGTCCTGGGGCGGGCGGCCGGGCCGGAGCGGGACGCCGTTGAGCGCGAGCCGCACCACGGTGCCGCGAGCCTCGACGATGGTGTTCTCCTCGGCGAGGACCTGTTCGCCGAGCATCGCGCGCACCACGTCGTTCCAGCCGAACGGGCGCTGCTGCTCGAGCCGGATCTTCCCGTCGCGCAGGACGACGAGCGAGTCGGCGAGGGTGTCGATCTCGGACAGGTGGTGGGACACGTAGAGGATCGCGACGCCCTGGGCCTTGAGGCCCAGGATGACCTCGAACAGGCGGCCCACCTCGGCCATCGAGAGCGCCGAGGTGGGCTCGTCGAGGATGAGCGTGTGGGGCTTCTGGTCGAGGGCGCGGGCGAGCAGCAGCAGCTGCTGGTCGGCGATGCCGAGCTCGAAGACGTCCCTGCGCAGGATGGCGTCGCTCCAGCCGAGGTCGAGCGAGGCGGCGACCTCGCGGGCCCGCGGCAGGATGCCGGAGAGCGAGAACCGGATCCCGAATGACGGCTGCGTGAGGCTGTCGAAGACCAGGTTCTCGGCGACGGTCAGCCCTGGGATGACGCCGTCGGCGATCCGCTGGTGCACGGTGTGGATGCCCAGCAGGCGGGCCATGGCCGGCGAGTCGAGCCGGACCGGCTTGCCGTCCACCGCGACCGAGCCCCCGTGCTCCGGGTACACGCCGGACAAGATCTTGATGAGGGTGGACTTGCCCGCCCCGTTGGCGCCGATCAGCGCCTGCACCTTGCCCGGGCTGACCTGCATGGTCACGCCCGAGAGCACGCGATTGGTGCCGAACGCCATGCTGACGTCGGTCAGCGAGACGACTGCTTGCTGTGTCGGGCCGTCCATCAGGGGCTCCAGATCGGGGAGTTGGGAGCGCGACTCGATTCTGCGCCCCCCGGCCGCCTGGCAGGCGACCGGGGGGCGCGTGGAGCGTCTAGTAGGCCACCGTGATCCAGGGGGCGGTCATCTGGCTGGCCTCGGCGAGCTCCGGCATGGCGACGCGGAGCTGATCCATGTTGGTGATCTTGTTCTGGTTGAGGTAGTCCTGCGTGATCAGCTGGGCCGGGAACTGGTAGTCGGTCTTGCCGTTGATGCCGGCGGGCAGCTGGTCGGCGAGCTTGAGGGCCATGGCGCGGACGACGGCGGCGCCGACGCCGGCCGGGTCGGTGGCGGCGGTGGCCTTCCACGGGTTGCCCGGGGTGGTCATGAGCTGGAGGTCGGCATTGCTGATGTCGATGCCGTAGACCTTGGTGTTGGCGTCGAGGCCGTTGTTCTTGACGGCGACGAGGGTGCCCTTGGTGAGCTCGTCGTACGGCGCGAAGATGCCCGTGACGTCGGGGTGGGCCTTGAGGGCGGCGTCGACCAGGACCGCGTTGTCGGTCGCGACGGCGTTGGTGAACTTGCCGACGAAGAACTCGACGTTCCAGCTGTTGTCCTTGACGAACTGCTGGAAGACGACGTTCCGGCGGTCGAGCGGGGCGATGCCGAGGGCGTTGACGTAGCCGATGTTGGCGCTCTTGCCGAGGTCGCTGAGCATCTGGGTCAGGACCTTGGTGGCCATGTCGGCGTCTGACTGCGTCGTGTGGACGACGCGGCTGTCGGTGGTCTCGACGTCGTAGACGACGACCGGGATGCCCTTGTCGAGCGCGGTCTGGATGAGCGGGTTCATGGTGTCGGCGAGGCCGTGGTCGACGATGATGCCGGCGACGCCGGAGTCGATCGCGGTCTGCATCTGCGTTGCCTGGGCCGCGTTGTCGGCCTGGGCGTCGTAGACCTGCATGTCGAAGCCGAGGGCCTGCGCCTGCTTGGTGGCCCCGAGGCCCCACTGCTGGAAGTAGTCGCCGGCGCCGGACTGGCGGACCATGGCGATCTTGACCGGGCCCTTGTCGAACGGGGCCGGCTTCGCGTCGCCGGCCGCGCCCTGCGAGGCGGCGGCGGACGGGGCAGTCGAGGCGGCCGGCGTCTGGGAGCACGCGCTCACCAGCAGCATGGCCGCGAACAGCCCGGCGAAGTACTTGTGGCGGGACATTCACTCCTCCTTGACAGGACCTAACGACGGCTGGCTCAGTGCGTCTGCGGGTCTCCTCCTGTGCTCCTCGTGTCGCAGTCAGGGTCAGCGCGGGAACGCGGCGGCCACGCCGCCATCGACGGGGATGACGGCGCCCGTCGTCCGGGACGACGCCTCCGACAGGAGGAACAGCACCGCGCTCGCGACGTCCTTGGTCGTCACGTGGCGGTGCAGCAGGTTCCGCCTGGCGTAGAAGTCCTCCAGCTCGTCGGGCTTGATCCCGTGCTCCGCGGCGCGCTGCTCGCGGAGGCCGCCCGCCCAGAGGCGCGAGTTGTCGAAGACGGCGTCGGGGTTGACGGCGTTGGTGCGCACCCCGAGCGGCCCGCCCTCGAGGGCGGCGATCCGCATCAGCTGAACCATCCCGGCCTTGGTCACCGAGTAGCCGCCGAAGCCGGCCCCGGGGGCGAAGGCGTTCTTGCTGGCGACGTAGACGATGGCGCCGCCGATGCCCTGCACCCGCATCCGCCGCAGCGCCTCGCGGGTCAGCAGGAAGGCGCTGGTGAGGTTGACCTCGAGGCCGCGGCGCCAGCGGGCGGTCTCCAGCTCCTCGAGCGGCGAGGCAATGCCGATGCCGGCGTTGACCACCACGCCGTCGAGCCCGCCGAACCGGCGGATCGCCGTCCGGACCGTCTCGCTGACGACCGCCTCGTCGGACTGGTCGCCGGCCACCCAGGCGGGCCGGGGCGCTCCCGCCGCGGCGGCCTCATCGGCGAGCAGCTGGAGCGAGTCTCCGTCGAGGTCGGCCGCGACCACGCTTGCGCCCGCCTTCGCGAGTTCGAGCGCGATAGCACGCCCGATGCCCGACGCGGCGCCGGTCACGATGTGCACCGTGCCGGCGAACGGTCGGCCGGGGTCGCCCAGCGTCAGCTTGTAGAGCTCGAGCGGCCAGTAGTCGAAGCGGAACGTCTCCGGCTCGGGCAGCGGCGCCAGTTGGCCGAAGGCGTCCTTCGTGCGCGCCAGCGTGATCCCGGCGTGGTACGCCGTCTCGGCCGCCCGGCCGGCGTCCTCGGCCGAGGCGCCGGCGATCACGCCGCCGACGCCCGGCACCAGCGCCACGCGCGGCAGCGGGTCGCGCATGGGGATGTCGCCCTCGAGCAGCGGACGGTGGGCCTCGTAGTAGGCCGCGTA
>JAKAMV010000728.1 GCA_021812735.1 Chloroflexota bacterium
GACCTGCCTCGGCCCCGGGGCGCGGTCCAGGAGATCCGCTTCGAACCCCGGTTCCTCGAGCTCCACCACGACATCTGGGAGTCGCTCCGGAGCGAGGTGGGGCGCGCCTACGCCCGCTCGGCCGCCGTCCCTGCGCCAGTGGGGAGCCAGGCATGACAACGGAAGATGCCAAGCTGAGCGCGCAGTCCGCCGTCTCTGCTTCGGGCCCTGCAACCGACGATGCCGGTGCCGTCGCTGCGGAGGCCGTGCGCCGCCGCCGCCGGCGGCGCGTCCTCACCTACGCGGGCCGGCTGATCACCTTCGCGCTGATCGTCGGCGGGTGGCAGCTGCTGACCGACGCCAAGATCGTCGACGCGTTCTTCTTCGGCTCGCCGGTCGGCATCGTGGGCCGCCTCGTCGACTGGGCCGAACACGGCACGGCCTACGGATCGCTCTGGGAGCAGATCTGGATCACGATCGAGGAGGCCCTGTTGGGGTTCCTCGCCGGGGTGGCGAGCGGCGTCGTGTTCGGCGTCGCCCTCGGCGAGTTTCGGTACCTGGCCGACGTGCTCGGTCCCTACATCAAGGTCGTCAACGCCCTGCCGCGCATCGTCCTGGGCTCGATCTTCATCATCTGGCTCGGCCTCGGGATGTCGTCGAAGGTGGTCCTGGCGGCCGTCCTGGTCTTCTTCGTGGTCTTCTTCAACGCCTTCCAGGGCGTCCGCGACGTCGATCGCAACCTCGTCGCGAACGCACGGATCCTGGGGGCCTCCCGTCTGCAGATCACGCGGCACGTCGTGTTCCCATCCGCGCTGACCTGGATCATCGCGAGTCTCCACGTATCGCTCGGCTTCTCGATCATCGGGGCGATCGTCGGGGAGTTCCTCGGGGCGCAGCAGGGCCTCGGCCTGGTCATCGCCACGGCGCAGAACACGTTCGACGCCAACGGCGTGTTCGCGGCGATGCTCGTCATCGGCGTCCTTGCCCTCAGCGCCGAGGCGCTGATGGCCCAGCTGGAGCGTCGGCTGCTCTCCTGGCGGCCGCCGTCGTCCGCCGAGGTCGCCGACGCCGCGGTCGCGTAGCACGCGGCGGGTGAGCCCGGCAACTCGTCAGGCCAGGAGAGGAGGAGGAGCACATGGATCGCGGGTCCCCCGTCATGCGACTGGTGTCGGGAGCGGCACTGCTCGCGCTCGTCGTCGGCATGGCGGCCTGCAGTGGCAGCACCTCCGCGTCCGCTGCCATGCCGACCGTCAGGCTCATGGTCGGCGGCATCGACAAGCAGATCTACCTGCCCTATCAGCTCGCCCAGGACCTGGGTTTCTACAAGAAGTACGGGGTCAACGTCGAGCTCAGCACCGAGCAGAACGGCGGCGTGGGCGCGGAGGACGCGATGGTCTCCGGCCAGGTGGACATGGCAGGCGCCTGGTACGTGCACACCATCGACTTCCAGCTGAAGGGCAAGGCCACCGTCGACGTGGTCCAGCTGAGCGGCGCCCCGGGAGAGCGCATCATGTGCGCCAAGGGGTCCAACGTGCAGAGCCCGGCCGACTGGGCGGGCAAGGCCGTGGGCGTGACGGATCTCGGCTCCGGCACCGACGATCTCACCCTGTACCTCGCCGCGCGGTACCACCTGACCACCCAGCAGTTCACACGGGTGGGCGTGGGCGCCGGGCAGACCCTGATCAGCGGCCTGGAGAACGGCAAGATCGTCTGCGGCATGACGACGCAGCCGACCGTCAACGCGATCGAGAAGATGGGCGTGGGCTACTCCGCCATCGACCTCGCCACCACGGCCGGCACGCAGCAGTGGCTGGGCGGGACCTGGCCGACTGCCTCGGTCATCGCCCGCACGGACTGGGTGGACACGCATCGTGACGCGGTGCAGCGCGTCGTGGACGCGCTGGTCGCGACGATGCACTGGATCAGCACCCACAGCGCGGCGGACATCGCCAACAACATGCCCGCCAACTTCGTCTCCAACGCGCTCAGCACGAAGGACGAATACATCAGCGCCCTCGCACAGGACAAGGGCCAGTTCCTGCCCGACGGCATGATGCCGGCCAACGGCCCGGAGACCGTGCTCGCCGTGGAGAAGCTCGCGGGCAAGGTCAACGGACCGGTCGACCTGAGCAAGACGTACGACATGTCGTTCGTCCAGGCGGCCAACAAGCTCGAAGGGTTCACGAAGTAAGGGTCAGGTCGGGTTCATCCGCGGCGCTGCGAGCGCACCCGACCGAGCGTCAGGCTTCGGGCTCTCCCTCCCTGTCAGGCACGTGCGGCCAGCGGCAAGTCACCGCTGGCCGCACGTCGCTGTCGCCCGGCGCCGATCCAGCGCCACGTGGAGGGCGCTGGCCCCCCCAGGGTCAGGTCGCCGCTCCTCACCGCTCCGTACCCGGGAGCGGGATCCGGAGCCAGAACCGTGTGCCGCCCCCCTCGCGCGGCTCCGCACCAAGGGTGCCATGGTGCGCCCGCACCGCGGCAGCCGCCGTGGCCAGACCGAGCCCGACGCCCGGACCGGCCGCGTTCGGTCCGCGCTGGAACGGCTCGAAGAGATGTTCGCGGACCTGGTCGGGCAGGCCGGGGCCGCGATCGAGGACCTCGAGCAGGAGCACGCGGGCAGCGGTGTGGTCGGCTGCCGCGGTTGGACCGGCGAGTCCACCGGGGCGCCCGCTGCCCCCACCGCTGGCCGATCCCGTGGCCCACACCGGAGTCTCCTGCGTCTCCGCACGGACCTCCACCACTGCCCCGCGCGGACCGTACCGGATGGCGTTCACGAGCAGGTTCCCCACTGCCTGCTCGAGCCGTACCCGGTCGACCTCGACGACCCCCTCGCCCGCGGTGACCTGCACCCGTACCTGTCGTTCGGCGGCGAGCGGCGCCGCACGGGCCACGACCGCGTCGAGCAGCGTGGCGACTGGCACCGGTGCCCGAGCGAGGGTCCGGCCGTCGGGCTCGGCGGTGGCGAGTTCCAGCAACGCGGTGGCGAGATCGCCCAGGCGCACCGCGTCCGTGTGGGCGGCACGAAGCGCGGCGCGGAGGGCCGCCGCGTCCGCGTCGGGACGGTCGGCGAGCTCGAGTTCGGCCCGCAAGGCCGCGAGAGGACTGCGCAGGTCGTGGGAGGCCGAGGCCACGAAGGTGCGCTGCGCCCGGACCCCGCGCTCCAGCCGGTCCAGCATGCCGTTGAGCGTGCGAGCCAGGCGGCCCAGCTCGTCGGCCGTGGCGGGCTCGGGCAGTCGCCGATCGAGGTCAGCCGTCCCGATGGCCGCTGCTTCCTGGGTGAGCGCCGCCACCGGGCGGAGCGCGCGGCCCGCCAGCCACCAGCCGCCAATCAGTGAGAGGAGGCCGGCAGCCAGGCCGACCCCCGTGAGGACAGCGGCCAGACTCGCCTGGTCTCGCTCGATGGGCGCCAGGCTGCTGCCCGCCACCACCAACCCGCCACCCGGCGCAGCCACGGCCCGCAGCACGTAGGTGACCCCGGCCTGGTGGGCCACGCGGCTGGTGCCCGGCGCGGGGAGCGGCAGCCCGGCCGGTGCGTCGGCGCTCGCGTCCACGAGATGCCCCGCGGCGTCGGTGATGATGGTGAAGACCCCCGGCGCGTCGATGTCGCCCTGCTGCAGGCCGACCTGGCCGGTGTTCTCGAGGCTGGTGGCCACGTCTGCGGCCCGCGTCGCCAGTGTCTGGTCGAGCGACGCCCGGAGCGCCACTCCCGTCTGCCACCAGGCCAGGAGCCCGGCCAGCGCGAGCGTGGCGGCGATGGCTGCCGCGTAGCCCAGGGTCAGCTGGGCACGGATCGTCACGGCTCGGGCTGACCGGTTCGACCGCCCAGGCCGCCGCCGGACATCGGCGGCGCCTTCGCGGGGGCTATCTTCGCCGCACGCTCGGCCGAGGTCTCCGGCGGCGAGCGGAGCACGTAGCCTGCGCCGCGCACGGTCTCCAGTCGCGGGATACCCGGCCGGGTGCCCAGGCGGACCCGGAGCGCCCGCACGTACACGTCGACGATGTTCGAGGTGCCCTCGTACGCCCACTCCCAGACGCGCTCGAGGATGGTGGTCCGGGAGACCACCTCGTCGGGATGGCGCATCAGGAACTCGAGCAGGGCGAACTGGCGGGATGACAGCGGCACTTCCGCCCCACCCGCGACCACCCGGCGGGCTGCCGGGTCGAGCGTCAATGCGCCTATGGTCAGGGTCGTGGGGCGCTCGCTCGGGCCCCGGCGCGCGAGCGCCCGCAGCCGGGCCAGTAGCTCGACGAAGGCGAACGGTTTGACCAGGTAGTCATCGGCCCCCACGTCGAGCCCGCGGACCCGGTCCTCCACCGCGTCGCGCGCGGTGAGCATCAACACCGGCGTCCAGTTGCCAGCCGCGCGCAGTTCCGCGCAGAGGGAGAAGCCGTCTCCGTCGGGAAGCATGACGTCGAGCACCAGGACGTCGTAGGTGCCCTCCGCCGCCAGCCAGCGGGCGTCCTCGATGGTGGCGGCGGGATCGACCGCGTGGCCATCCGCGCGGAGCCCGCGCTGGAGCAGGCCACTCAGACGCACGTCGTCTTCCAGCAGCAGGAGCTTCACCGGCGTTTGCGGGGCACGGTGCCGGGCGCGCCAGGGAGGGTGCATCGGACAGCGACCATCACCGGCACATTCTGGGGCCGCAAGATGAACGCCGGATGAATCTGACCGGGGTCGGGATTCACGTTCGCCTCATGGCGCGTCTGCCAGGCTGCGGGCAGCCACCGGGCAGCGGGCCCGGTCTCAGTCAAGGAGCGATCAGCATGATCCTCGCACGTCTGCGCGGCGCGGCCCTGGCCGGTCCGGCCGTGCTGCTCCTGAGCGGCGCCGGCGTCGCGTTCGCCGGCAATTCCACGCCTGCCCCGGCCAAGATCGCGGCGGTGCCGGCGAGCAACCAGGCGGTGGTCTCCACCGCGCTCGGCGCGAGCGGCGCAACGACCAGCACCGGGGCCGACGTCCAGCAGGGCGACCAGGCCGCCCCCGACACGGCCGCGACAACCGCGGAGCAAGCCGGTGCGGAGGCTCCCGAGTCCGCGGTCGAGCCGGCCGACACGGCCGCGGAGAGCGCCACCTCGGGCGAGGCCGATGGCCCGGGCGGACACCAGGACGCGGCCGGCCAGAACGTCGATCACCAGTTCCAGGGCGAGGAGTAAGCCCCCGTCCGGCACGTGACCGGACTCCATGACCGTGGCCGCCGGCCCGCC
>JAKAMV010000729.1 GCA_021812735.1 Chloroflexota bacterium
GAGGCGCGGGTCTGCCGCAGGACCTCAGGCGGTCACCGTTGCCAAGGCACTCTCCGTCCGGGGCGAGACGGGACCCCTCGGTCCCGGGCGAGTGTGGACCGATGAGCGCTGCCAGCCCGAGCCCAGGAGCTGCTCTCGGATGGCCTTGACCAGCCCGGCGTGATCGTCGCTGATCACGAGACGCACGCCATGCAGACCACGCACCACGAGCGAGCGGATGAAGGCTGGCCAGGCCGATCCCTCGTCGTTGCCCGACGCGAGCTCGATGCCGAGCACGCGGCGTTCACCGCTCATGGCCACACCGGTCGCCACCAGGGCCGCCATCGACACGACCCGACCCGCCTCGCGCACCTTGAGATAGGTGGCGTCGAAGAAGACATACGGATACGCCTCGGCGAGTGGCCGGTTGCGGAACGTCGCGACCTCGGCGTCGAGGGCGGCGCAGATCCGGCTGACCTCGCTGCGGCTGATGCCGGTGATCCCGAGGCTCTGCACCAGATCGTCGACGCGGCGGGTCGAGACGCCCAGGACGTAGGCCTCCTGGACGACCGCGAGCAGGGCTCGCTCGGCCCGCCGGCGTGGTTCGAGAAGACTCGGGAAGTAGCTGCCGTCGCGGACGCGGGGGATCGAGAGCTCGATCGAGCCGACGCGGGTGTCCCAGCGTCGATCTCGATAGCCGTTGCGCGACGTCAGCCGGCGATCGGGTGCTCGCTCGCCCTTGGGCACCCCCGTGAGCTCGGTTACTTCGGCTTCCATCACGCCCTGGGCCAGGAGGTGGACCGCTTCCCGCAGGAAGTCGCTGTCGCCTTCCTCGATCGCCTTGCGGACGCTCTCGAGCACGGCCATGCTGTCGTCGGCCATCGTGGTGTCCCTTTCGTCGTCGGCTGCAACTCCAACGACGCGAGGATGACGCGGTGGCCGCCCTCGTTCACGGCCTACCTGCTGTTACACCACGCTACGGGACCTGACCCGGGGCGACTGGCGATAGTTCGATCGACAAGGGTCGCCCGACGCAAGCGAGACGAAGCCGACCGCCTTCGTAACGTGGGCAACTCCGACGACTCCTGTGCCGGACCATGCCATCCCGCGCGCGCGATCGCCCGCGCGCGACTCGGCGTCAACTCGTCGAAGCGCGGGGGTCACGGCCGAGTGCCCACGAGACGACCGCGCGACCGGCGACCTGTTCGAGGGCTTTGACGCCGTCCTCGAGAGTCGCGTAGCGCAACCGATACGCCATCACCTGGGAGATGCGCACCCGGTAGACTGCGCCGTGCTTCTCGAGCCGCACGAGCACGCGATCGCCTGCCCGGACCGGCATGCCCCGCTCAGCGGCCCACCGGCGGGCCAGCGCGCGCAACCCACCCCCCTCGTACGTGACCCGCCCGCCGCCGCGAGGATGGCCGCGGATCGGCCGGCGCGCGGGACGCGCCAAGTCGTAGAGCCAGGCGAGCAGATCCAGCTCGAGCAGGGTGTCCGCGTCGAGATCCGCGGGCGACGCGACGAGCCGCCAGCCGCCGATCGCGGGGTACGGCGAGCGCTCGTGCCGGCGGATCTGCCGGGCCCGGTCTCGCTCGGCGGCAAGGGCGGCGACCCACGCGGCGGACCCCGCGACGATCCAAGCGGCGATGGGACCGCCATACGGGACGTCGACGAGCGACGCGACGGCGAGACCGAGCAGCACCGCGAGGTAGGCGGCTCGCCACACCGCTAGGCGAACCCGCTCGCGCTCCCAGCGCTCACGCAGGGCGCGCACGAGCGGACGGAGCACGGGTCGGGCATCGTCCGGGCGGGCGGCGGTAGGCAGGGCGGCTGGCAAGCAGACCCTCGCGAGGCGGATATGTCACGAGCGTCCGCGCGGATCCCGCACGGTCAAGCGCGCACCTGCTCACGGTCCGTGGACCCTGGGACGCACACGTATGACCGAATGCGGTTGGGGAATGGCTAGCCCGTTCGTGCCATACAACGTGGCACGTTCGCTGCCGACTCTGCCGTTGTGGCGGGTGCTGGACGACCTCTGACGACCGGCGTGAAACGGCCGACCTGTCCAATCGGGCACGTCGGGCGGATCTGGCTCGACGGCCGCAAGATCAGTGGCAAGGGCCGCTTCGAGCGGACGCGCTTCCGGTGCGTGCCCGACGAGGACCGCGACTACGCGAGGCAGCGCAAGCACGGCCCCAACGAGCACGTCTTCCTGGCCCCGCGGCCGGCACGCCGCGAGGCCGGCACAAGCTCCGAGTGCGGCCACTGCGAGCGGCCGTTCGCCCGCAACGAGGGGCTCGCCGGGGGGTGGCGGTTCCCCTTCGTGGTCCAGGAGATCGCGGCCGCCCTGGAGCGCGTCGGCCAGGGCGCGACGTATCGGGCGACGAGCCGCGAGCTGCGCGCCTCGATCGGACGGCGTTCGGCCCGCGGCAAGCGCCAGGGCAAGGTGCCGATCAACGGCGCCCTTGTCATGGACTGGATGGACGTGTTCGGCCCCGACATCGTGGGCACGTTCGCGCCGTCGCGCTGGCCGCGGATCGTCGCCCTCGACGCCTTCGCCATCCGCGTCCGGGACCACTCGGAGTGCTGCAAGAACCGCATCCTCGAGGGCGGCCTCCGGCGATCCCGGCACCCCGGACCCGACGCCGTGCGCGACGCGTCGGGCTACGTCCGGCACCCGAAGATCAGGCACCCCGCCCCGGTCCGCGAGACCGGCCGCGTGCTGGTCGCCGTCGGCTACGAGCACCCCGGCGCCGCGCCGCGGCCCTGGCTCGTCCGGTTCGCCGGCGGCGGAGACCAGGAGTCGTGGGACGAGTTCCTCCGCTCGCTCGAGGGCGCGCCCGAATGGGTGGTGTCGGACCGGGATGGCGCGATCGCGGGCGCCGTGTCCGCGGTCTGGGGCAGCGCAACGCACTACTTCTGCGAGCAGCACATCGCGGACAACGCCGCGGAGGCCGCCCGCAAGGATGGCCTCGAGCCGCGCGACGGGGTGCTGAAGGACATCCTCGAGCAGATGCAATACGGGCCCGAGGAGTATGGCCGGGCCGAGGGTGCTGCCCGCGCGTTCGCCAGCCCGACCCTCATCGAGTGGCTCGAGCGGAACCGCGATCTCGTGCTCGGCCAAGTCGCGAAGCGCGAGGGCAAGGGCCTGAACCCCCGCTCGGCGGGCGCCACCGAGTCGGTCATCAGCGCCGTCCAGCACGCCATCGAGGACCGCGAACCCTACTTCGCGAACGCCGACCGGCTGAACCTTCTCCTCGCCCTCCTGCGGATCCACCTCGACGGCAAGGCGTCGGCGGCCGCCTACTCGCGCGTCATCCGGGCGCGTCTCGCCAAGGCCGGCGGCCGCTCCGAGGCCGACTGGACCGTGCTGCGGGACCGAGACGGCTACATCAGCTCGATCGAGATGCTCCTGGCCGATTGCGCCGAGCGAGCTCGCCAGGCGGAGACGCGCCGCCGCGCGCCCGGCAAGGCCGAGTGCTACCGCGAGCGCAAGGCCCTCTACGACGCCGAGCGGGCAGTCCTGGGCTGGGAGAAGGCACCCCGCGGCCGGCCCCGCGTCGAGCGCGCCGCGCCGGGCTCGGTGGCCGGCAAGCACGTGTCCGACTTTGGCTGGCTCCTCGCGGAGTGGGACCACACGAAGAACATGCCGCTTGGCCTCGAGCCCGAGACGACGCCGGCGGGCTCCGGGCTCCTCGCCTGGTGGCGGTGCTGGGCGGGTCCGGACCACTCCTGGCAGGCGCAGGTCCGGAGCCGCTCGGTCCGCGGCGTCGGCTGCCCGTTCTGCATGCACCGCAACGTCGCGCCCTCCGAGGCGCTCTCGAAGACGCATCCCGATCTCGCCGCGCAGTGGCACCCGACCCGCAACGGCACGAAGCTGCCGAGCGACTTCACCTACGGCTCGCACTTCGAGGCCTGGTGGCAGTGCCCGGTCTACAAGTCGCACGTGTGGCGCACTCGGATCTCGAGCCGGACCTCGATGCTCGCCAACTGCCCGCAGTGCTACGAGCTCGCGCAGCGCGGCGTCCGGCTCCCGGCCCCACGTCAGGACGCCAAGGCGTCGTAGGCCCGCGGACCGTCCGGCACGCGCCGCGCGGCCCGCGATGTAGCGTTCACGAATGAGGATGTCCGAGCAGGACCGAACCGACATGGACGCACCCTCGCCGGCGCCGCGAGACCCGTCCTCAGGCCCTCCGCGGCTGCTGCCCGGCCGATCGCAGATCTCCTACATGCGCGTCGGCATGGCCAGCCTCGGCGTTGGCGTCGTGGGTCTGGTCGCGATGGTCGGGGGGACGCTGCTGTTCGAGAACACGCCCAGCGTCCGCCAGCCGCTCGTGCTCCTGACTGGCGGCCCCGCAGTGGCGGCAAGCTTCGTGATGCTGTGGGCGGCAATCGGGGCGTGGCTGAGGGCCCGACGTGAAGCGGCGGCGGGCTACACGACCGCATTCGGTCAAGGGATGCTCTCGGGCCGGCCCTACTACGAGCTCTGGCAGCTCGACGACAAGACGGGCGAAGTCCTCCGGCGGCCTGGCGAACGCTAGCCGCAGGACCGGACGGCTACGGCGTCCCGGCGCGCGGCACGCCCACGGCCTCGCGGGGCGCTCCCGCGCGCCGATTTCCGGAGACTTGCGCGTGGTATTTCTGAAACCCCGTCTTGTGCGTCAAGAACGGTTGGTAAGTCGAGCGTCGGGGGTGTGCTAACTGTGGGGCGGTTGCCAACGCAACCATCTTGGCAGCTGACCTCGGGTGGCAGCGGACGCTGTCGCGACCAGCGGGAACCCGGATGGCGTTGCCCACCGGTGACTTGACCGACTCGCACCTCGCCGGCGCGAGGCACGGCTGGACGCCGAGTCATTCCCCGCCCACGATCACCGCTGACGAAGATTGAACGTTCCGTCGCGCCCCGCAGTCATCTCGGGCACGGTGGAAGGCATCGCGGCGCGGGAGACGAGGCACATGGCGACCCTGGATCGCACGGCTGCCCCGGGGGCGCGTGAGGTCGCGTTCGCACGCCTGGCGGAGGCGCAGCTCGACGCCGCCTACCACCTGGCCACCTTCATCCTGGCCGGAGACCGCGCCGAGGCCGAGGACGCCGTGCACGACGCGGCGCTGCGGGCATGGCAGCACATCGGCGAGGTGCGCGACCCCGCCCGCTTCGAGACCTGGTTCACGCGGATCGTCGTGAACAGCTGCCGGGATCG
>JAKAMV010000730.1 GCA_021812735.1 Chloroflexota bacterium
GGCCGTAGCCCATCGCCCGCATCCCGGGCAGCGCTCGACGCGCGCACAGGAACGCTCCGGTCAGGTTGATCGCGAGGGTCTGCTCCCACAGCTCGACGGAGGTCTCCTCGAGCGGGACGAGCGGCAGGATGCCGGCGTTGAGCACGAGGATCGACGGGGGCCCGAGCTTCGCCTCGATCTCGTCGAAGGCGGCGTGGACGGCTGCCTCGTCGGACACGTCGGCCTCGATGCCAAGCAGCCCGGGCTCCTCGGGCGGCGTCAGGTCCAGGGCTGCAACCCGAGCCCCGTTCTCACGCAGGACGTGGCAGATGGCAAGTCCGATGCCGCGCCCGCCGCCCGTCACGACGGCGACCCGATCGACCAGCCCCTCGACCCTGACCATCGTCGATGGCCTCCGCTCCGTCGCGTCCGGGCAGCGTCCGGACCACGGGCCTACCTTAGCCGACGGGTACGGACCGCGCGGGGCCGCGGGACGTGCGCTCTCCCGCGAGCCTCGGCGGGTGATGCCCTCGAGACCGGTCAGACGATCGGCCCGGCTGCGGTCTCGACCAGCGGATCGAGCTCCGGCCCCGAGCGGCGCTGCAGCACGAGCGCGCCGAGCAGGACGAGCGCTGCCCCCACCGCCTGCGCGGGCGTCAGCGACTCGCCGAGCAGCACCGCCGCGAGCAGGACGCCGACCACCGGCTCGAACAGCATCAGGATTCCGGTGCGCGTGCCGCCGATCTGCCGGATGGCAAGCAGGAACAGCAGTGACGAGATTCCCGCCGCTGCGACCCCAGCGAGGAGGATCAGGGGCCAGACGCTCGGCGTCGTGAACGGCACCAGCAGCCCTGAACCCTCGCCGGACACGAGCGCGACCACGATCGCGCCGACCACGGCCGTCGTCATGATCACGAGGGACGCCGTGTCGGCGGGGACCGCTCGGTACCCGTGGCGGCTGACCGTCACGAAGACGACCTGGGACGCCGACGCCACGAGGCCCAGCAGGATCCCCGCAGGCGCGATCGCTCCGGCATCCGTGCCGCCCATCCCGCCGGCGAGCACGAGCACCACGCCGCCCATCGACAGCGCAAGAGCGGCAGCGCGCCAGCGCGTGAGCTGCTCGTGACCCGCCAGCACGTCCACCACCGCCACGCCCGCGGGGTATGTGTAGAAGAGCATCAGGGCGAGCGCCACCGGGACGAGCCCGAACGCCGTGAAGATCGACGCGTTGAGGACGAAGCCCGAGAGCGCCGCGACCGCGAGCGCGGCCCGGCCCCGGGGGCTCAGCGCGCGCAGCGCGGCCAGCGACTCGCCCCTGGCACCCCGCACGCCGATCAGCACCGCGAGGAACGCGACGCCCAGCAAGGCGCGCCACGCCGTCAGGCCGATCCCCGGCAGGCCGGCATCGCTCGCGAAGCGCGCCAGTGGGCGCAGCATCCCGAACATGCTCGCGGCGACCACGGCTGCGAGCGACCCCGACAGGACGCTGTCGGGTCGGGCCGCCACGTCGGCGCCCCCAGCCGATGACCCGGCCGCGCGGCTCACCGGGTCAGGGGCGTGCCAAGCCCTCGACGCTCTGCCTCGGCCAGGATCGCGGCTCCGAACACCACATCCGCGAGGCCCGTGCCCAGGTGCGTGGCGACGACCCGCCCGAGGGGCCGGGGCTCGCCCGAGGCCAGCGCCTCGCCGATCATCGCGTGCGGGTCCGGATACCCGTCGAACAGGCCGTCATCGCGGTTGGCCAGGAACTGCCCGGTGTGGTCGGTGACGAACAGGGCAGCGTCGCGCGCCACCTCGGCGGCGCACATGGTCGCGTAGTCGACCGGGACCACGAGTGCGTTCGGCGCCAGCCAGTCGTTGGTCATGGCCTGGCGCTCGGCCGGCGGGGCGAACGACGCGGCGGTCACGACCACGTCCGCGCCCTCGACGGCGGCACGCGCGGACTGGGCGACGGTGATGGGGCCCACACCCGGCAGACGGCGCGCCGTCTCGGCCATGGCCTGGGCGCGGGCTCGGTCGCGGTCGAAGATGCCGATCGCGACGCCGGGCAGGAGGTGCGCGATGACCGGCAGGTGGCTGTGCCCCTGCACGCCGGCGCCGATGAGCGCAGCCCGCGGACGCGCCTGGTCGGCGGGGGCGGCCCAGGCTCGGATGGCGACCCCGGACACCGCGGCGGTGCGCTGCGCCGTGATGGGCCCCGCGTCGAGGATCGCCGTGGCGAGGCCGGTCTGCGGGTCGTTGAGGAGCAGCAGCGCGCTGATCGCGGGGAGGCCCCGCGCCGCGTTGGCTGGGAAGCCCAGCACCCACTTCATGCCCAGCCGATCCCCCAGCCCGTCCCCGGCGGGGCCGGGCAGGAAGGCCGGCATCGCGTGGCCGAACGAGCCCTCGGGGCGCGGGTGGACGCCGATCTTGGCGGGCAGGTCAGCGGGGCCCGCCAGGCCGCGAAGGGTGGCGTCGGCGAGGGCCAGGCGCTCGGGCATGTCGGGCATCGCGGCGGCGACGTCCGAGGACGAGAGGTAGCGGAGCGGCGGCAGCGGCTGATCCATCGCCGGAGTGTAGATTGTGGGGACGGGCCGGCGTGGCGACGCGGGGCAGACGGCGACAGCGGCGGTCGGGAGAGCGCCGGGGCGGCAGGCACGATCGAGCGCCCCGGCGCCGAGGGAGGTGCGGATGCGCGGGATGGAGTTCGAGGAGCTGCTGCGAGCCGAGGGCCTCGATCCGGGCGAGTGGGGCAACGCGCCCGGCGACTGCTACTCGGCGCACGAGCACGGCTACGACAAGTTGCTCGTCTGCGTCCGGGGCTCCATCCGGTTCGGCCTCCCGACCAGCGGCAGTGCCGTGGACCTCCTCGTCGGCGACCGCCTCGAGCTGCCGGCGGGCACCCGCCACGATGCGATCGTGGGCCCCGACGGGGTGACGTGTCTCGAGGCGCACCTGCCGACGGGCAGCCTTCTGGGCGTGCGCCACCGCGCCGCGGGGACCTGGTAGGGAGCGCCGGGCTCAACGCCCTCCCGGGCCGGGATCAGCCCGGCAGGCTGCCCACGAGCGCGCGGCCGCCCGGGGCCGCCGAGATCTCATACGCGGCCACGGCCGCCGGGACCACGGCCGTCTCGAGCGGCGCGAGGGTCTCGGCCCAGCCGTCCCCCGAGAGCATCACCGGCGCGCCCACCGCCGTGACGAGATCGGGCGAGCGACCCCCGGGGCGGCGGGATGCGTGCGCCGCCGAGCCTTCGTCGCCCACCACCTCGAGCCGCAGGTGCCGCTCCTCCAGCACGCCGCCGTCGAGCCGCCAGCGCCTGCCGACGACCTCGCAACGGAGCACCGGGTCGACCGCCTGGCGCGCCTCTTCGAGGTGGAGGTGTCGGCCGGGCGTCGCGGGGCGGCCCCAGTCGCTGATGCGGAACGTCAGGTCGGAGGGCTGCTCGAGCTCGTAGATGAACGTCGCAGGGCCGATGGCGTGGATGGTGCCCGCTCGGACGTTGAGCACGTCACCGGCGGCGGCATCGTGCATCGCCAGGTGCTCGAAGCTCATCGTGCCGTCGGCGATCGCGGCGCGGACGCCGTCGCTGTCGAGCCCCGCTCGCAGGCCCACGACCAGCCGCGCGCCGGGCGTCGCCTCGAGCACGACCCAGCACTCGTCCTTGCCCACCGCGCGAGGTCCGCAGAGGCGGCGCGCAAGCACGTCGTCAGGGTGGACCTGCAGCGAGAGCCAGTCCGATGGGTCGATCAGCTTGGCGAGGAGCGGGAACCGCGGGCCGAGCGCGGCGAGGCCGGCGCTCCCCACCAGTGCGGCCGAAGCGGAGGCCGCCAGTTCGTCGAGCGTGCAGTTGGCGCCATCGGCCAGCGTCACCACCGAGTCCGGCCCTGCTGCCCACAGCTCGCCAACGCCCTCGCCCAGACGGGAGCCCGCCCAGGGACGCCGACTGGTCATCGGGGCGGGGCGCAACGGACGGGTCAGGTCCAAGGTGGTACGAGCTCCCGTTGTGGATCGACTGGCGACCAAGCATACCGGCAGGAATGGCGCGGCCCGATCCGCGGCGGCTTCGGACGAGGCGGCCGACACGAGAAACGCCCCGGCGGGACCGGGGCGTCGAACGCAGATCGGACGAAGATCGGCCGCTTGAGCCTGTGCAGCGCCTAGCGGCGACCGAGCGTGGCCCAGAGCAGCGGGTTGTCGTGGGGATCGCGGTACTCTCGTGTCTCCTCTCCGCTCACCACGATGGCGATGAGGGAGAACAGCACGAGGAACGCGAACGCGGTGAAGATGACCATCGCGAACCTTCCAGTGCATGGCGGCGTCCGAACCCGCGGGGCGGGCTGCCTGCCCGGCAGCGGATGCCTTGTATTGATGTTGTCGTCATTGTAGCCTAAGAACCTTAGGCGGTCAACCACATCGGCCTAATGAATAGGTGCCAAGTGGGCAAGAATGACTCCGTAAGCCAGACCGACGCTCGACTTCTGCGGATTCTCCAGCTGGATGGCCGACGGTCGTACGCCGACCTCGGGACGGACCTCGGCATGGCCGGGCCCTCAGCCCACGAGCGGGTGAAGAAGCTCGAGGCCAGGGGCGTGATCCGCGGTTACTCCGCGAACCTCGACCCGCGCGCGGTCGGCCTCGGCGTGCTCGCGTTCACGTGGGTCACGCAGGCGCCGGGCACGATCACCATCGACCTGATGCCGAGCTTCGCCGAGATCGCCGAGATCGAGGAGTGCCACCACGTGGCCGGCGAGGCCGACTACCTCCTCAAACTTCGCGCTCGCGACATGGAGCACCTGGGCGAGGTCATTCGCCAGGTCCAGGTCATTCCCAACGTGTTCTCGACCGAGACTGACGTCGTCTTCGCGACCGGCTTCGAGCGGCGGCCGCTGCCGCTCGGCCGCATCGGGGAGGAGACGCCCGAAACCGCTCCTGGGGGCGAGACGTAGGGAGATGTCGGAGCGCCCGGTGGGCGAGGCGGATGACGCCGACCTCGTCCTCGCTGTCGCAGCCGGCTCGGAGGACGCCTTGGGCGCCCTCTACGACCGCCATGCCGTCGGGGTCCATGCCATCGCGCTTCGAATGACCGGTGATCGAGGGACAGCGGAGGAAGTCGTGCAGGAGACGTTCCTCGCGCTCTGGAACCGCGCCGAGGCATTCGATCCCGGCGTCGCGTCGCTGGGCACGTGGCTGCGCTCGATCGCGCGCAACCGG
>JAKAMV010000731.1 GCA_021812735.1 Chloroflexota bacterium
GCCCTGGCCCTCCTCGTCAGAATGAAGAGCGGAAATGAGTGCGGACACGAGGGACATGTGGGTTTCACCTCCTTCCCGAGAGAACTGCCGCCGAAGCGGGGACGCAAACGTAGGGCTGCAGGCCCGGCGTGTCAACGACCCCCGCGAAGTTGCGGTGTGGGAAATCACCGACGTGTGGGCCGGGCTGGGTCGGGCCCGGACGACCGCCGGCGTGGCGATCGGCGCCGCTGACGCTGACGCTAGATCGACTTGCCGACGTTGGACAGGATCCCGGAGACCTGGCCGCCCAGGAAGATGAGGGCGACGATCGCGACGATCGCGATCAGGGCGAGGATCAGCGCGTACTCCGCGAGACCCTGGCCCTCCTCGTCGCGGCGGAGCAGGGCGGTGAGAGCGGCCTGGACGAGTGCCATGGATGCGTTCCCCAAGCGGTCCGGCAGCAGAGATCGGCCGGTTCTGCAGCGCAGCCTACGGGGTCTGGGCGCGCGCACAACAGGACGAAGGTCCTACCCGAATCGCGAGCGCCGCCGGGATTGGCCCCGGCGGCGCTCGCCCTGAGACCGCGTCGGGCTAGATCGAGTTGCCGACGTTGGACAGGATCCCGGAGACCTGGCCGCCCAGGAAGATGAGGGCGACGATCGCCACGATCGCGATCAGGGCGAGGATCAGCGCGTACTCCGCGAGGCCCTGGCCCTCCTCGTCGCGGCGGAGCAGGGCGGCGAGCGCCATGAGCTGAGACATCTGTGGCCTCCAGACGAGTGCTTGGGCGGCCCCCCGGCGGCGTTCCGGACGTTACCGCCTCTGTCGGCGGCTGACTAGTGAGAAGGGAGGTGTAGTCCTACCTGGCACGCCGTCGCCCGCTGGCAGACGGGCCGGGGCCGCCGCTACCTGCCGCCGTGCGCCACGTCCACGAGCAGGCCCACCACCTGGGCGAGCGGCCCGCCCAGGAACACCACCACCACCACGGCGAACGCCAGGGACGCCCCCAGCACGATCGCGGTCTCCAGGGCGCCCGGCCCGGTGTCTCCCGGCGTCCGCCCGCCGGTCACGGCCGGGCGGGGCCGTCCGCCTCGGACAGCGGCACGGAGATCCGGACCTCGCCCCCCTCGAGCACCTCGGCCGAGAGGCCGGCCGCCGAGGCGCGCTCGGCGAGGTCGCGCCGGACGGCGGCGGGGAGCTGCAGGCGCGCGGCGTGCTCGGCCGCCACCAGGGCGGCAGCGTGGTCCTCGTGGCGCTCCTGGATCATGCGCCGCATCGCGTCCGGGAGGTCGCCCTCGGGGATGGGCGGGAGCGACTCGCCCGCAGGGAGGGCGGGGGTCCGGGAGGCGATGACGATGGCCCTGAGCTCCTCGGGCGACCAGTCCAGGGCCAGCGACACCCGGTCGGGGACCTGCGCAAGGTAGGCGGCCAGCACCTCGTCGAGCATGCGGAACAGCGTGCTCTCCAGGTCCATCGCCAGGCGGCGGTCCTGGCCGTGGGACTCGAACTCCACGGCCACGCGGGCGCGGCGCCCGCGCTCCCGGCAGCTGCGCCGCAGGGTGGGCACCAGGCCGAGATCGTCGAGGACCATGGGGCGCACGTCGAAGATGAAGTTCTTGGTGGTGTCCAGGGTGGCCTGGACCATCTGGGCCAGCAGCCGGATCTCGCCCCGGGCCGCGGCGGGGTCCCGGTCCATGAGCCGCTCCACGATTTGCGTCTGGAGCACGATGTTGGTGAGCGACTGGGCGGGCCCGTCGTGCATGGACCGGGCGATATCGCGGCGGAGGTCCTCTTGGGCGGCGAGCACCACGCGTGACACGGACGGCGGCATCAGGCGGTCGCCCGGGGCGGAGGCCCCCGCCGCCACGCTCTCGGCGAGCCCGGACGCCACGTCCGCAGCGTCAGGCGGCCGCGCGCCGGGGGGCAGGCTCGCGAGCCGCTCCAGGTCTCCGCGGTGGCGCAGGAGCGCCTTTCCCTTCGCCTCCAGCAGCTCCGCCTGCGCCTCCATCAGCACGGCACGCCGCGTCAGGGCGACCAGGCTGCCGAAGGCGTCCGCGACTACCTTGACGGCCGGCAGCGTCGGGTTCGCGGTGACGGCGGCCACCCGCTCGGCGGCCTGCGCGCGGCGCTGCTCGTGCCGCGCGGCCTCGGTCTTGACCTGGCCGGCGAGCATGCCGATCTCGGCCAGCTCGCGATCGATGGTCGCGAGGCTCTCGGCCAGGAGGTCCGGGGTCGGGCTGCCGCGGTGCGCGGACGGCTGGTCGCTGGTCATGGCGGTGGGGTCCTGCCCGCGGCGGCCGCGGGTCAGTCCTCCGGCATCCGGATCCAGCCCTGGCGCATCGCGTACACCACGGCCTGGGTCCGGTCGTTGACCGACAGCTTGCGCAGGATGGAGCTCATGTGGTTCTTGACCGTCTGCTCGCTGATCGAGAGCGCGTAGGCCACCTGCTTGTTGGTCATCCCCTGGGCGATGTTGTCCAGGATCTCCACCTCGCGGGGCGACAGCGGCGCGAAGATCGGCGCGGCCTCCTGGCCGTAGACGGCCAGCTCGCGGAACTCCTTGAGGACCCGGGACGCCACCGCCGGCTTGCTGAACACCTTGTCGTTGATCAGGTACTCGCCGGCGACGACCCGGCGGATGATCACGACCAGGTCCTCGGGCGAGATGTCCTTGAGGATGAACGCCGCCGCGCCCGCCTTGATGGACTCGAACAGCGCGTCCTCGTCCTCCTCGGTGGACAGCACCACGATGGCCGTCGACGGCAGCTCGCGCTTGACCCGCTGGGTGGTCTCGATCCCGCCCGGTGCCGGCAGCGAGAGGTCCATGAGGATCACGTCGGGGTTGGTCGCGAACGCGGCGTCGAGCGCCGAGCGCCCGTCGTCCGCCTCGGCCACAACCTCCAGGTCCGGCTCGTGCTCGAGGATGTTGCGGATGCCCACCCGGAACAGGGCATGGTCGTCCACGATCAGGATCCTGACCCGCTCGTAGCCGCTCGTGCGGCGCTCTGCCGCGCGACGCCGCTCCGGGCCCGAGTACTCCGTCATCCGATCTCCTTTCGAGCCAGGGGGATGGCGATCCGCACGACGGTACCCGCATCCGGCCTCGACTGCACCTCGAACCGCGCCCCGATCAGCTCGGCCCGCTCGCGCATGAACTGGAGGCCAAAGTTGCGCCGTCCGCGGGCCGCCACCGCCCCGGTGTCGAAGCCGCGACCGTCATCTCGCACCTCGAGGACCCAGTCCGTCCCGTCGAGCCGCGTGGCCATCTCGACGCTGCCGGCCCCCGCGTGCTTGCGGACATTCTGCAGGGCCTCCTGCGCAATCCGCAGCGCCACCGTCTGGGCCGCCTCGGTTAGCCCATCCGTGGGGGCCGAGAGGTTAGTGGCGATGCGCAGGCCGCAGAGCGCAGCCTGCGTCTCGGCGGCGTCGCGCAGGGCGCCGTCAAGGCCCAGCTCCTCGAGCACGGGCGGCCGAAGCTGGACGATGAAGCTGCGCACGTCGCCCAGCTCGCGGCGGAGGAGCTCCCGCAGGAAGCCCAGCTCCACCTGCGCGAGACGCGGCTCCGTCTCGAAGATCCGGTCGATGTACTCCACCTGGAAGATGGCGTTGGAGAGCGCCTGGGCGGGGCCGTCGTGGACTTCCTGGGCCAGCCGGTTCCGCTCCGCCTCCTGTGCCTCCACGATCCGCATCTGGAGCTCGGAGGGGATGCTGGGGAGCGACGTGTCCGTCACCAGCGAGAGGTCGCCGCGCTCCAGGAACAGCCACGTGCTCTCGATGTTGCGGATGGCCAGCTCCAGGCGGCTCAGCTCCGACTCGTGGCGGGCGACATCGGAGCGGGTGACGCTGGCCTCGCTGCGCAGGAAGCGCAGCCGCAGGTCGGCCGCCCCGGCCTCCGCCGCCGCCGCGGCCCGCGTCTCGGCCGTGCTCGCGGCCCGCGCGCCAACAGGCAGGCCGTCTCCGCGGTCCCCGCCGGCGCTCGCGTGCTCCAGATCGGCCAGATCGTCGGCCAGAGCCTGGAGGAAGCCCATCTCGTCTAGGTATGTCGCCCGGTAGCGGTCCCTGACGGAGCGCAGCGAGTTGGCGGCATAGGCCAGGGCCTCCGCCGCCTCCGCGTGCAGTTCGTCGAACCGCGAGCCGGTGGGCTCACTCCGGGGCGCGTCCATGTGTCGCGAGTGTAACCGGCTGGGGGGCCCGGCGGGCACGAAGCGGCGCGGAGCCGGCCCCTACGGGCAGGCGATGCGCCAGGCGCGCGCGTCCCGGACCGCTGCCGCGTCGGCCGGGTCCGCCGGGACGGGGAGCGGCACGGCGTGGAAGCAGGCCGCCGCCGGGTCGCCGGTCGCGAGCGCGGCCGGCCAGACGCCCCGCTCGGGGCTGGCGAGCACCAGCAGGCGGGCGCCGAAGTGGCGCGCCAGGTCCGCCACGGACGACGGGGGCTCGTTGGGGAGCGCCAGCGCGGGCACCCGCTCGCTCTCCGCCATCCAGATGGGGTAGTCGGTGATGACCGGGGAGCTGCCGTCGAGCGGCAGGCCGGCCGCGGCGAGCTGCCTGGCGAGGACCGCGTAGGTCCGGGCGGTGTCGGCCGACCCGACGCTCGCGGAGGGCAGCAGGGCCGCCGAGAACAGCACCGACCAGCCCACGGCGAGCAGCGCGCCGAGCCACGCCACGGGCCGCTCCCACCGCATCCGGGCGGCGAGGCGGTCCAGCGCGGCGTCCAGCGCCCCGAGCGCCGACACGATCAGCAGCACGTGCGCGGGAGCCGCCGCGTGGAGGAACGTGCCCCACGTGGTGGCTACCGGGAACAGCAGGCTGGTGACGGCGAAGGTGGCGCCGGCCGTGAGCGCCAGCGGGCGCAGGGCGCGGTCGCGCGCTTGCCAGGGGAGGGCCAGGAGCCCGATCGCCGAGACGGGGACGCCCAGCAGCAGCAGGACCGAGACGAGGTTGTGGGCGATGCCGTCCACGCGCATGCCGAGCAGGGCCGCGGGCCCCTGGGCCAGGTACCGCGCCAAGGTGGGCGGGTCCTGCCAGGCGAAGATGTCGAAACCCGTGACGGACAGCGCGTTCGACGCCGCCTGGCCCGGCAGCGGGCTGCCGAAGACCAGCCAGTCGCGCAGCGCCCAGGGCGCGAACACCACCATGGCGACGACGGCCACCACGCCCACCAGCCGC